>NZ_BAZI01000009.1 GCF_001310775.1 Stenotrophomonas pictorum JCM 9942 | reverse complement strand
GCCGCCCACACCGCCACCGCACCGGCACGCGCGGCCTGCACCGATTTGAAGCGCACGCGGGTGCCGAAATACAACGCGGCCGAGGTATCGGCCACGATCAAGGTGACACGCTCGCGCTCGGTCTGGAACGTCTTGGTCTGGGTGGCGTTGGTGCGCGCACTGAGCTTCCAGTCGATATGCCGGGCATCGTCGCCGGCCACATATTCGCGCGACTCGGCGTACTCCATGCCGCGACCGCGCATTGCCGAAGCGGCCTGACCGGAAACCCCCTGACGCCCGCGCCGCCGGCTACGTCCGCGAACCGCAGTGCCACGCAGCGCGATCAACTCCGCCAGCGTTGGCACGACACCCTCGCTGGAAGTGGGCGACGCGGCCGGCATCACCTGCGGCTGCACCGGCCTCATGCCACCACTCCTGCGGTGGCGGGGATCGCCGTGGCGCGCGGCAATAGAGTTTCATGCCCGGCATCAACCGCCATCGTCAGGTACTCAGGGCAACGGCACGCGATCGATCAGGGCGGCGACGAGCCGATCCCCGTCCCAGCCCTCCGCAGCCGCTTCGTAGCTGGGCAGCACCCGGTGACGCAGCACATCCGGCGCGACCGCACGCACGTCATCCGGCGTGACATAGTCGCGCCCGCACAACCACGCACGGGCTCTGGCGCAGCGCTCCAGCGCGATCGAGCCACGGGGACTTGCCCCCCAGGCGATACGTCGTGCCAGCACCGGGTCGTAACCGCTGGCATCGCGTGAGGCCAGCACCAGCTCAATGAGATAGCGCTCCAGCTGCGGTGCCATATGCAGCTCCAGCACCGCGCGGCGCGCCTGCTCGATCTTCTGCAGCGAGAGCTTTTCGTGCGGCGGTGTTGTCGGTGCCAGTTCGCGCAAGGCCCGTTCGCGCGCAAGCCGCAGGATTTCCGCCTCCGCCCCCGCATCGGGGTAGCCGATACGCACGTGCATCAGGAAACGGTCCAGCTGCGCCTCGGGCAGCGGGAAGGTTCCTTCCTGCTCGATCGGATTCTGCGTCGCCATGACCAGGAAGATGGAAGGCAGCGGATAGGTGTTGCGACCGACCGTCACCTGCCGTTCGCCCATCGCCTCCAGCAGCGCGGACTGCACCTTGGCCGGCGCGCGGTTGATCTCGTCGGCCAGCAGGATCGGATGGAACACCGGGCCCGGCTGGAACTCGAACCGCCCTTCCTGCGAGCGCCAGATATCGGTGCCGGTGAGGTCGGCCGGCAACAGGTCCGGGGTGAACTGGATACGGGCGAAACTGGCGTCGATGCGCGAGGCCAGGGCGCGGATCGCGGTGGTCTTCGCCAACCCCGGTGCGCCCTCGACCAGCAGATGTCCGTCGGCCAGCAACGCGATCAACAGCCGCTCCACCAGCACCGACTGACCGACAATCTCGCTCGAAAGCGCGTCACGCAAGGACGCGAACTCCCGCTGCAGCCCTTCATTGATTGCGGGTGCAACGGCCGGCTCAGGAAGATGCGGAGGTAGATTCATAGGCGCATTTTGACCGATCTGCCGTGAAAGGGTTCCCCATCAGCCGCAAACAAAAAAGGGCCGCTAAAAAGCGGCCCTTTCTGTTCCCACGCTGGACTCAGTTGGCGGCTTTTGCGACGCGAAGGATCTTCGGCGTCACAAATACCAGCAACTCGGCCTTGTCCTTGTTGCGACCGCGTTTCTTGAAGAGATTGCCCAGGAACGGGATGTCCCCCAGGAACGGCACCTTGCTGACGCTGCTGCGGTCAGTGAACTCGTAGACACCACCGATCACAACCGTCTGGCCATCTTCAACCAGCACTGCCGTATTGATCTCGCGGCGATTGATGATTGGCACGGTACCGTAGTCGGTGACCTCCAGGAACGTATCAAACTCGTCCTTCTTCACATTCATGTTAAGAAAAACGCGATTGTCCTGGGTGATGGTCGGGGTGACTTTCAGCTCCAACAGGACTTCCTTGAACTGGACATTCGCCGTCGGTGCGCCACCCAGGCCACCACCGCCTGAAATCGTCACATAACCAATTTCCTTACCCTGCTTGATCACGCCCTCGCGCTGGTTGGCGGTGACGATACGGGGATTGGAAACAACCTCACCGCGCCCCTCCTCCTGCATCGCGGACAACTCGACATCCAACGAAAAGTTGGCGCCAAGCAATGTATAGGCCAAAGCACCCACCGGACTCTTGGTATAGGTGTTCGCCGGCAGGTTGACGTTCAACCCTTCATTGGTGACAAGCCCGTCGTTGATGATCGACGAGTTACCCGCCAAAGAGCCGCTGATGGCCTGAGTGCGATCACCGATGCGACGTCCCTGTACACCAAACTTCGCACCAAGGTTACGGGCAAACGTATCCGTCGTGATAACGATGCGTCCTTCAATCAACACCTGGTCGACCGGACGATCGATAACTTTGATCAAATCGCGCATTTGAGCGATTTTCTTCGGAATATCGCTGACCATCAGCGTATTGGTACGCTCGTCCGCGACAATCATCCCTCGCGGAGACAGGAATCCGTTTTCCTGCTTATCGCTGTTGCCGCTGCCACCGCTGCTGCCGCCATTACCGCTGTTGCCGATTCCCTTTGCCTCAGTCAAGGCTTTGAAAATGGCTTCCGCGCTGTGGTAATTGATCTGAATGTAGTCGGTCACAAGGTCCACGCGATTGTCAATCGCGATACGCGCGTCTTCCTTGTCCTGCTCAAACTTCGCCAACTCCGGCTGCGGGGCAACCCATATGACGCCACCCTCACGGCGCTTGTCCAGCCCCTTGGCACGCAGCACGATATCCAGCGCCTGATCCCACGGCACGTTGACCAGACGCAGCGTTACATTGCCCTAGACGGTGTCCGAGGCGACGACGTTCAGGTTGGACTCCTCCGCGATCAACTGCAGGACGGTGCGGACTGGCACGTCCTGGAAATTGAAGGTCACCGGCCGCCCGCTGTAACCACGCGCAGCAACCGTCGCCGCGGCCTGGGCGACCGTCTTGGCGGTTACCGCACCGGTCGCCACTTCCGCCTGGCGCGGAGAAATCTCCACCACATACTCGTTGCCGGTCTGGTAGGCGAGCGAGTCGAATGGCGCGCCGGTGCTGAGTACCAGCTGCGCGCCGGTTCCGGACGGCTTCGCGTCGATGCGCTGAACCGGCGTAGCGAAATCCATCACGTTCAACGGACGCTGCAACTCGGCCGGCAGCGTCGCATTACCCACGTCGATCACCACATTGGTGCCTTGATTGCGCAGATCCGGGCTCGCCCCCTGACCATCGAACTGGAGAATCAACCGGCCTGCGCCGTCGTCTCCGCGTTTGAAGTCGATCTTCGTCACCGCCACGGTTGCCGCGGCGGGTTTGGCCGCAATCGTAGCGGTGGCGGGCATGGCAAACGCCATCGTTGTCGAGCCGCAAGCCAACACCAGCGCCACTCCCAGAGCGCGGGCATTAGCCATCGCTTGGCGCCGGACGGGACGCAGGCTCAGGGCTTTTGAAAAAGTCATCGTGCTATCCCCTAGTCAATCATCGATCATCAAGCGCGAGCGAGGCCGGACGTTCCAGCCAGCCCCCCGCACCATCCGGCACAAGTTCAATCAGTTCAATGCCATCTTCGCGGACGCTGGTCACCCGGCCATCGCTCTGGCCCATATAGATGCCTGGACGCACGCGGTAGGTCACCTTGTCTGGCCCCATCACCAGCGCAACTGCTCCAGCTCCCCGACCGATCGTCCCGACCATATCCAGACTGTCGAGCGGGAAAGCTTCCAACGGTTCTTTGCGACGATCCGGGTCCGGGCGCAGCGAGCTGCCGCCTTCCGGATTCACCCATGCGTCGGTGAAGGGATCGCGCAGCCCCTGGGCCGCATACTCGAACGTCTCGAACTGCTGCATTACCGGCAATGGATCCAACGGCTCAGCCGGACGTGCGCGCACATCGGCAACCCAATTCTGCAGATTCGGAGCATCACCCGGTGTGCTGACCACGCTGCGCGCGCAGCCAGCCACAACCAGCACCAGCGCTACGGCTCCCAGCAGTCGGCAAGAAAGGTACTGGCGCATCACTTTCCTCCCTTTTTGGTCTGCTCGGCCGCTGCCTTCTCCTGCGCCTCGAGCTCGGTATCGTCGAGGTAACGATAGGTCTTGACCGTACCGGAAAGTTCCAGGGCACCGCTGCGCGCCGAGATTCCGACCTTCGGATCCTTCGGCTTCAAATTGATGTCATGCATCGTCAGGATCACCACGCGAGGCAAGGACGCCACCCCACTGACAAACGCACCGAACTGGTGATAACTGCCCACCAGCCGCAGTGCGATCGGCTTCTCGGCGTAGAACTCCTTGGGAGACTCCGCGCCCGGCTGGAACAATTCGTTGTTCAAGCCACTGGACAAGGCGGTCTGTGAAACGTCGATGATCAGGTCCGGCATTTCGGTCTTGCTGGGCAGCTGCCGCAGCATCTGCTGCAACACCTGCTCCATCTGTGCCAGCTGCTGTTTCAGGGGCTCCAGATTCACCGCTTTTTTCTGTTCGGTTTCAAACTGGGTACGGAGCGTAGACTCCTTGCTCTCCAGCCCCTCCAGCTCCTCCACCTTGCCCCGGATCACCAGCAGATAGGACAGAAGCAGGATCACCAGCGTGAGCAGTGCGCAAAACACCATCTTGGCCTTCTGTGGCCAGTTGCCGATGTTGTTGAAATCGAGCTCTTTGAGATTGACCTTCTGGCTCATGACTTTGCCTCCTTCTGCGGCGCCGCCGCAGCCGGCACGTCAGCAGCTGCCGGGGCCGATGTCGCGGTGTCGGATGCAGCAGGAGTAGCCAGTACAGTCCCGGGGGCGGCATCGGCAACCGGAGCAGCCGAATCTGTCTGCGCATTGGGGTTGTCACCAGGCGCGGGCAGTTTCACCTTCAGCATGAACACATACGGCAAGGACTTGATATCCAGCGCACTGCCGGAGTTGGCCTCCTGCGCTTTGGCCTCGATGATTGACAGCTCCGGATTGGTCATCCAGCCCGAGCTCTCCAGGTTGCGCATGTAGGTACTGACCCGCGCGTTGGATTGGGTTCGCCCCTCGAGCGTCAGGATGTCGCCCTCCTGTTTGAGCGCGGTCAACACCACCCCGTCCGGGATGGTCCGCACCAGCGAGTCGAACAGATGCACCATCTGCGACCGCTTGCCCTGCAATTCTTCAATCACCTTCTTGCGCGCAAGCAGGCGATCCTTCTGGCGGTCAAGGCGCTCGATTTCCTTGTTCTGCTCCTGGACCTTGGCGATTTCGGCCTCAAGGAACGCATTGCGCTCGTTCTGGCCACTGATCTGACGGTCGTAGTAGAACCAGCACAGCAGGGACAGCAACACGCCCGCCACCGCGGCAAAACCCAACATCCCATAGAATTCGCGCTGCCGCTGTTTGCGTCGTTCAGCGCGCCATGGCAATAGATTTATCCGTGCCATCAGTCAAACCCCCGCATGGCCAGGCCGGTTGCGATCATCAGGGCCGGAGCATCCTGGGCCAGCGCATGGGCCTGCACTTTCGGCCCCAGCGTCATCTGCGACAACGGATTGGCAACCGAGGTGGCCACGCCCAGCTGCTCTTCCACCAGCGCCGGCAACCCGGCAAGCGCGGCGCAGCCGCCTGCAAGCACGATGTGATCGACGCGGTTGAATTCGCTGCCGGCGTAGAAGAACTGCAACAGACGACTGATCTGCTGCACGGTCGCTTCCTTGAACGGCTCCAGCACTTCAATTTCGTAGCTGTCCGGGAGCCCCCCCTGACGCTTGGCCAGGCCCGCTTCTTCATAGCTGAGACCATAGCGGCGCATGACTTCGTCGGTGAGCTGTTTGCCGCCGAACACCTGCTCGCGGCTGTAGAGGCTGCGACCGCCGCGAAGCACGTTCAGGGTCGTCATCGTGGCACCGATATCCACCAGCGCCACAACCCCGTCACTGGCCACCGGCAACTCGCTGGCGACAAGCGCGAAGGCGTTCTCGATGGCGAATGCTTCCACGTCCATGACCTTGGCCGTCAATCCGCCCAGCTCCAGCGCGGACTGACGCAGTTCCACGTTCTCGGATCGGGAAGCGGCCAGCAGCACCTGGACCATTTCGGGGTTGTTCGGCACGGGACCCAGCACTTCAAAATCGAGGTTCACTTCCTCGATCGGGTACGGAATGTAGTTGACCGCTTCCAGCTCCACCTGGGCTTCCATATCCGACTCGTCCAGATCGGACGGCATCGGGATCACCTTGGTGATCACGGCGGAGCCGGCAACCGCTGCGGCCGCGTTCTTCGCCTTGCTTCCGGAGCGGGCTACAGCGCGCCGGATGGCTTCGCCCACCGCCTCGACCTCGACGATGTTCTTTTCCACGACCGCGTTCGGCGGGAGTGGTTCCACGGCGTAATGTTCCACACGAAAACGGTTACCGCTGCGGACAAGCTGAAGCAGCTTTACCGCAGTCGAACTGATGTCAACGCCGATAAGCGGCGGCTGACTTTTTGGGATAAGCCCCACGGTTTCTCCCCTGCCGACGGGCACTTGGACGCAAGTGTTGCGCCCGCGCATTAATAATGAATTTTTCGCAATTGGCAACCGCAGTGATACGAAAGGCGACGTGCCCCACAGATCAGCCAACAGATCCCCAACCACTTCTCCCCGGAGGCGGCCCCAGCCGTCCCCCTGCATAATCTATACTCTGCGGCCACGAAATCCGCAATCGGGACTCCCCTAGATGCCACGTTTTCGCCGCTGGCTACGCTGGCTGCTGGCCCTTTTTGTCGCCCTCGCCCTGGTGGGAGCGATTGCCGCAGGCGCCTTGTATTACGTCGTTTCCTCGAAATTGCCCGATGTACAGGCACTGCGCGATGTCGAGCTGCAGGAGCCGATGTACGTATACGCCAGCGATGGTCGTTTGATGGCGGTTTTTGGCGAAACGCGCCGCTATCCCGTACAGATGAAGGACGTGCCCGAGCGCCTGAAGCAGGCCTTTCTGGCCACTGAGGATGCGCGTTTCTACCAGCACGACGGCGTGGACTACAAAGGCGTGGGCCGCGCGGTGTGGCTGCTGGCCACGACCGACGCCAAGCGCGTCCCGGGCGGCTCCACGATCACCCAGCAGGTGGCGCGGCAGTTCTTCCTGAGCTCCGAGTACAGCTATACGCGCAAGCTGGCCGAGATTCTGCTGGCACGGAAGATCGAGAACGAGTTGAGCAAGGACGAGATCTTCGAGCTGTATCTGAACAAGAGCTTCTTCGGCAACCGCGCCTATGGCATTGGCGCGGCCGCCGAGTACTACTACGGCAAGAAGCTGGACCAGCTGAGCCTGGACGAGATGGCCTCGCTGGCCGGCATTCCGAAATTCCCCTCAAGCGGCAATCCGATCAGCAATCCCGAACGGGCCCGCCAGCGCCGCGACAACTACGTGCTGCAGCGCATGGCCGAACTGGGCTTCATCACCCAGGCCGAGGCCGATGCCGCCAAAGCCGTGCCGATGCATGCCGCGCCGCACGAGCCGCCAGTGCAGGTCTACGCGCCGTATGTGGCCGAGCTCGTCCGTCAGGAGATGATCGCCCGATACGGCGGCGACGTGCTCAACAAGGGCTACCACGTCACCACCACCATCAATGGCGAGTTGCAGGAAGCCGCCAACCAGGCGGTGGCCAATGGCCTTCGCGTCTACGACCATCGCCATGGCTGGCACGGCGTGGAACAGCATTTCGATGTCGCCGCCAGCGACGATGCCGCTGCGCTGGCCCGCCATATCAGTGCGATTCCGGCGCAATCGGGCTTGCTGCCGGCCATCGTCTCGGCCACCCATGCCGATGGCGGGGTGAGCGTAGTGCTGGCCGACCGTACCGAGCTGACGCTCCCGGCCTCGGCCACGCGCTGGGCCAACAAGACACCCGCCAAACTGACCACCCGCGGCGACCTCATTCGCGTGCGTGCAGGCGAGAAGGAAGGCGAATGGGTGATCGACCAGATTCCGCGCGGCCAGGCGGCGCTGGTTTCACTGGATGCCGACTCCGGGGCGCTGCGCGCGCTTGTCGGCGGTTTCAGCTTCGCCGGCAACAAGTTCAATCGCGCCACCCAGGCCCGCCGCCAGCCGGGCTCCAGCTTCAAGCCGTTCATCTATGCGGCCGCGTTCGACAAGGGCTTCAACCCGGCCTCGATCGTGCTCGATGCGCCCGTGGTGTTCCGTGATCGCCGCGGCAAAACGTGGCAGCCCCAGAACGATGGCGGCGGTTTCCGCGGCCCGATGCGCCTGCGCGAAGCACTCGTGCAGTCGCGTAACCTGGTTTCGGTGCGCCTGCTGGACAGCATCGGCGTGGACTTCGCGCGCAAGTACATCAGCGAATTCGGCTTCCAGGAAGCCGAACTGCCGCCGAACCTGTCGATGTCACTGGGTACCGCGTCATTGACGCCATTGTCGGTGGCGCGCGGCTATGCGGCATTCGCCAATGGCGGCTCGCGCATCGACACCTGGATCATCGACGAGGTTAAAGATCGCGACGGCACAGTGATCTTCAAGGAAAATCCCGCATTAGCCTGTCGCGGCTGCGGCGGCGCGGGCCCCAGCACGACACCTGCAAGCCAAGTGGTCGATGGCTTCAACTTCGGTGCTGAAGCCGCGCCAGTCGCTGCCACGTCCGATCCGGCCAAGCAGGAATCGACCACGCCTGCCGCGCCGGCCAACCCCGATGCCCGCATCGCACCGCGCGCCATTGATGAGCGCACCGCCTATCAACTCAACTCGATGATGCGCGATGTGGTCCAGCGCGGCACCGGTACCGCGGCCAAGGTCCTGGGTCGCGAGGACGTCGGCGGCAAGACCGGCTCCACCAACGACCATCGCGACGCGTGGTTCTCCGGTTTTGGCGGGCCGCTGGCCACTACCGTGTGGGTGGGCCGTGACGACTTCCGCTCACTGGGCTATCGCGAGTACGGCGGTCGCGCGGCCTTGCCGATCTGGATCGACTACATGCGCGTGGCACTGAAAGACGCCCCGATCGCAAAGAACGACCCGCCATCGGGCATGGTCGAAGCCACGCTCAATGGCGCCACCGAATGGATCAAGGTCGAGGATCTGGATCGCATGCAGGAATTCGACTTTGACCAGCAGGAACAGCAGGCCGACGACGCCGCGTTCGACATCTTCTGATCCCTGTCCGGGGCGGTGGAGCTCTCCGCCGCCCCGAGCGCCTACAATCAGGCAGTCCGTCGCCCATGGGACTGTCCGTTGATGAAGAACCGGCCGCAGCGCAGGCCCCTGCACACCGTCCGCAACCGTGTGCGGATCGCCCAGGAGGCCGCTCGCCTGATCACTGAAAGCGGCATCCATGACTTCGAGCAGGCCCGGCGCAAGGCCGCCGAGCGGCTTGGCATCCACGACGAGACGCTGCTGCCACGTCTGGCCGATGTCGAGCAGGCAGTACGCGAGCATCAGCGGCTGTTTGGCAGCACCACGCAGCCCGGCGCGTTACGCCAGCGCAGGGAATCGGCATTGCAGGCGATGCAGTTTCTCCACGCCTTCCGGCCACGCCTGAGCGGCGCGGTGCTGACCGGCGTGGCCGGCGACAACAGCCCCGTCATCCTGCACCTGCACAGCGACGACACCGAAGCCGTCCAGCATTTCCTGCACGATCAACACATTCCCGCCGAGGCCAGAACCTGGTCACTGCAGCTGGCCGGACAGACTGGACGACGACACTATCCCGGCTGGGAATTCACCGCCGATGGCATCGCCTTCGAGCTGGTGGTGCTGCCCGAGGATGCGCTGCGCCACCCCCCGGCCTCCGCCGACGATGGCAAACCATTGCCACGGGCCACGCTGGCCCAGCTGCGGCAGCTGCTCGCGGAATAGGCCGGATCACCGCAACGCCTCCAGGCAGGCTCTTCGTGTGGGTAGCCGGCAGATCCGGCACTGGTCAAATTTTCATCGCGCCTGGCAGAACCTTGCAGCACATGGCCTGCGCAGCCTTATCCACAACTTGCACAATCACCCTCGCACAGCCTGTGGGGATATCCGGGCAACGAAAAAGCCCCGCCGGAGCGGGGCTTTTCGCGATGATGATGGCGGCGCATCGCTGCGCCGTCAGCATTATTCGTAGTCGCGCACGGCGTGACCGGTGTAGACCTGGCGCGGACGGCCGATCTTCATTTCCGGATCGACCTGCTGTTCCAGCCAATGCGAGACCCAACCAGCGGTGCGGCCCAGGGCGAACATCACAGTGAACATCTCGGTCGGAATCTGCAGCGCCTTGTAGATGATGCCGCTGTAGAAATCGACGTTCGGGTACAGCTTGCGGGCGACGAAATAGTCGTCCTGCAGCGCGGCCTGCTCCAGCTTGACGGCCACGTCCAGCAGCGGATCCTGCACGCCCAGCTGGCCCAGCACCTGCTTGGTCATCTCACCGATGACCTTGGCGCGCGGGTCGAAGTTCTTGTAGACGCGGTGACCGAAGCCCATCAGGCGGAAGCCCGAGGTCTTGTCCTTGGCCTTGAGCACGGCGGACTCGACGTTGTCGGCCGAACCGATCTCTTCCAGCATCTTCAGCACCGCTTCGTTGGCGCCGCCATGTGCTGGGCCCCACAGCGCGGTGACGCCAGCGGCGACCGAGGCGTACGGGTTGGCGCCGGTGGAACCGACCAGACGCACGGTCGAGGTCGAGGCGTTCTGCTCATGGTCGGCATGCAGGATGAACAGCAGGTCCAGCGCCTTTACCACGTCCTTGTTCAGGTCGTACTTGCCATCGGCCGACTCGAAGGTCTGCTTCAGGAAGCGGCTGACGTAATCCAGCGAGGTGTCCGGCGTGTTGGCCGGCAGACCGTTGCCATGACGATAGATCAGCGCCGACAGCGTCGGCACCTTGGCGATCAGGCGCACCGCGGCCTGACGGCGCTGCTCGGCATCGGACAGATCCAGCGAGTCGTGGTAGATCGCCGACAGCTGCGCGATCGAGGCAGCCAGGATCGCCATCGGATGGGCGTCCTTGGCAAAGCTGCCGATCAGCGTGTTGATCGAAGCATCAACGCCAGCTTCCGCACTCAGCTCGGCTTCGAAGGCCTTCAGCTGCTCGGCATTCGGGCGCTCGCCGTTGATCAGCAGGTAGGCGACTTCAACAAAGCTGGACTTCTCGGCCAGCTGTTCAATCGGATAACCGCGATACAGCAGCACACCATTGTCACCATCGATATACGTGATGGCCGACTTGCAGCTGGCGGTGGCGGTGTAACCGGAGTCGTAGGTGAAGAGACCGGTTTCTTTGGTCAGCTTCGAGATATCGACACAGTCATTACCCAGAACGGGTTTGACTACAGGCAGAACAACCGACTTGTCGCCGGCGTTGAGCGTGACCTGATCAAGATCGGACACAGTGTGCGCTCCTCAAGTGGAAGGCGCCTGTCCTGACAGAGAGGAAGCGGGCAGACGCGTGAATGAAGTCCGCGGTTTTCCACCGCGGTTCACGTCATTATCGCACAGCAACATTTGCGGGTTGCGATGACGAAAGTCTTATAGAAAGACCATGGCTGCGACACAGCGTCGCAGTGACGGCCAATCCGACCTCATCGCAATTCAGCCGTACGACAGACAACACAAAACAACGGCCACGCAGAGCGCAGCCGTTGTTTTGGCAACAACAACCAGATTAGCGCGCGTAACGCTTCTGGAACTTGTCGATGCGGCCGCTGGTATCGATGACCTTGTGCTTGCCCGTGTAGAACGGATGCGAAGCAGAGGAAATTTCAACCTTGACCAGCGGATACTCTTCGCCGTCTTCCCACTTGACCGTTTCCTTGGAGGACATGGTCGAACGGGTCAGGAATTTGAAATCGGAAGTGACGTCGTGGAAAACGACGTTGTGGTAATCAGGATGGATATCGGCCTTCATGGGCTCACACCGTGCGGGCTGGTGGTCAAGAGCGGCATTATAGGCTTGGCTTGCGACGATAGGCAAGCCAAGTCCATACAGCCTGGGTTTACAGGCCCAGTGCGGCGCGCACCTGGGCCTCGAAACGCCCCTGCTCGTAGCCGATCAGCAGCGCGGTATTGTCCGGCGCTCCGGTCTGCCGATTCCAGTCCACCACGGTGGCGCCGCGGCTGCGGTTGCCAGTGAGCTCGACCGCCAGCGGACGCTGCTCCACCCGCGTCGCCCCTTCAGGCTGCAAAGCCCACGCCATCGCCAAGGCGTCGGCCGCGTACCAGTACTCACCACGACTGTCCTCGGACCACAACCGCGTCTGCCGCGAGATCAGTTCGTAGAAGCGTGCCTTGTCGGTATCGGCGGCCAACCACTGTTCGACATCACGATGCAGCAGGCCATGGGCGATGGTGGCTTCCCAGTCGGCGACGTCCGTATGCGGGAACATCGAAAACACGATGTGCGCGGCTTCCGGATCAAACGCGATGTTGAACTCAGCCACCGGGGTGATATTGCCATGGCCGTTGATTGCCCCGCCCATCACCACAAAGCGCTTGACGCGCTTTGGCAAGCTCGGATCAAGCTTGAGTGCCAGCGCGATGTTGGTCAGCGGCCCAAGTGCGACCAGCAGCAGCTCGCCGGCATATTCGTGCGACAGACGCAGGATCGCCAATGCCGCGTGTTCCGCCTGCACCTTGCGTGCGGTCAACGGCAGATCCACATCACCGAACCCATCACGCCCATGCACGTGGGCGGCATCTTCTGCCGGATACACGAGCGGATCGGCCGCGCCGGCAAATACCGGCACATCCTCGCGATCGGCCACTTCGCACAGCTTCAATGCATTGCGCACGGTGTAGTCCAGACCGACGTTGCCGGCCGCCACCGTCAGACCGACGACGTCGTGGCGGTCGTCGGCAAACGCCATCAGCAAGGCCAGCGCATCGTCCACGCCGGGATCGGTATCAATCAGCAACGGAATCTTCTTGCTCATCTTGTGCTTCACATCGGATCGATCTTTGAGCATGGCAGTTTGGCCATGACAGGGGAAGCCTGGGTTCAGGCCGCCGCATATCGCGCCGCGCCACCAATCCAGCGCTGCACGACGCGTTCGGCCAGCGCCGGCGACTCGGCCAGCAGGCGATCGGCAAGGTCATGCACGACAGGCAACAGACCCGCATCGCGGGCCAGGTCTGCGACGCGGAATGCGGCAAGACCGGTCTGACGCGTGCCAAGCAGTTCACCGGGGCCGCGCAGCTCCAGGTCCTTCTCCGCGATCAGGAAGCCATCGGCCGTGTGCCGCATGGTTTCCAGTCGCTCCCGCGCCATCGCCGACAACGGGGCCTGGTACATCAACACACAACTGGATGCGGTCGCGCCGCGACCCACCCGCCCCCGCAGCTGGTGCAGCTGCGCCAGCCCCAGCCGCTCGGCATTCTCGATGATCATCAGCGATGCGTTGGGCACATCGACACCGACTTCGATGACGGTGGTGGCCACCAGAAGGTCGACCTCGGCCGATTTGAAAGCGCGCATCGCCGCTTGCTTTTTGGCCGCCTTCATCCGCCCGTGCACCAGCCCGATGCGCAGCTCGGGCAGCTGCGCGGACAATGTCTCGAACGTGGTCTGCGCGGCGGTCGCATCCAGCCGCGCCTGGCCCGGACCACTCCCCTCTTCTTCACTTTCCTCGATCAGCGTGCAGACCCAGTACACCTGGCGCCCCTGCCGACAGGCCACGCGGATACGCTCGACCAGCGCCGGACGGCGTTCGGCGCTGATGACGATCGTTTGCACCGGGGTGCGCCCCGGCGGCAGTTCGTCGATGGCCGAAACATCCAGGTCCGCATACGCGGCCATCGCCAGCGTGCGCGGAATCGGCGTGGCGGTCATCACCAGCTGATGCGGCACCACGCCGGCAGCCGCGCCCTTGTCGCGCAACGCCAGGCGCTGATGCACGCCGAAGCGGTGCTGCTCATCGACGATGGCCAGCGCCAGATCGTTGAACACCACCGCATCCTGCATCAACGCGTGCGTGCCAACCACCACCTGCGCGTGCCCGCTGGCAACGTCTTCGAGCACCTTGCTGCGGGCCTTGCCGGTCACCTTGCCGGCCAGCCAGGCCACGCGAACGCCCAGCGGTTCCAGCCAGCTGCGCAGATTGGTCAGATGCTGTTCGGCCAACAGCTCGGTCGGCGCCGCCAACGCGACCTGCTTGCGGCGCTCCACCGCCAGCATCGCCGCCAGCGCAGCCACAACGGTTTTGCCGGAGCCGACATCGCCCTGCACCAGCCGCAGCATCGGGTGCGCACGCGCAAGATCACGACGGATCTCGTCGAACACCCGTTGCTGCGCGCCGGTAAGACGGAACGGCAATGACGCGAGCAGCGCCTTTACCAGCCCGTCGCCTCCACGCAACGCGGGCGCGCGATGGGCCTGCAGCGCGATCCGCTGGCGGCGCAGACTCAGGTGATGGGCCAGCAGCTCCTCCATCGCCAGTCGCCGCTGTGCCGGGTGGACGCCCGCACCCAGCGCTGCAACATCCGCGTCGACCGGGGGGCGGTGCATGGTCAGCAGCGCCTCCCGCAAGGACGGCAGCCCCAGCCCGGACAGCAGTGCGGGCGGCAGCAGTTCCAGCGTGGCAGCATCGGGCAGCCGGTCGATGGATTGGCCGATCAACTTTCGCAGGCTGGCCGGACCGATGCCCTCGACCACCGGATAGACCGGATCCAGCGCCTGCTCGAGCGCGGCCTGCTCGTCATCGGCGAGCAGCTGGTAGCTGGGATGCACGATCTCCAGCCCCTGCTGACCGGCACGCGGCGTGCCATAGGCACGCAACCGCCGGCCTAGCGCGAACTGGGCCACCTGCGCGGCGCGAAAGTGGAAGAATCGCAGCACCAGCAGGGCGCCGGACCCGTCACTGATCGCCACGCGCAGTACCGGGCGGTAGCGGAAACCGCGCTCCACCGCCTCGACCCTGCCCTCCACCTGGGCCGCCACCCCGGCCTTCAGCGCGCGGATCGGCAGCAGCGTGGTGCGATCCTCGTAGCGCAGCGGCAGGTGCAGCCACAGATCCTGAAGGGTGGTCAGCCCACGCGCCTCCAGCTTGGCCGCCACCCGGGGTCCGACCCCGGCAAGGCGGTCCAGCGGTTCGGTGGACAGATCAAGGGTGGCAAGGTCACGACGCGCAGACATTGCACAAGGATGCCGTCATGCGTCACAAACAGAAACCCCGGCATCCGAAGACGCCGGGGTTTCCCTACGCCCCGCCCCACCGGAACGCCGGGTTGCCCGGGCTCAGCGCCCGCCTGTCGAGCACACCGGCAGCTGCCTTCTTCCCCCACGACACGAGGTGGCCCATCCGCACGCCGGCGGCGCGGCGGGCAATCCCGCTTCAGCCAGGTGCAACACCCGAGCCGCACCAAGCCTGCAGCGGCAGTGGTGCAGGCCCGCGAACCGGCTATCGCCATGACCGGCGATCCACCCGGCCTCAACGATACGTCCCCACTCGGCCGCGCCTTCAAGCGACGGACCAGGCGTATACCCTCCGACATCAGGCTTCCTGCGTCCTGACAGACGAATGCCCGGCAGAACCGGGCATTCGCACATGGACAGGTTGCCGATGACGGATCAGTCGAGAAACATCACCGCGTCGACCTCGAACGCGGCGCCCTTGGGCAGGCCGGACACTTCAATGGTCGAGCGTGCCGGGAACGGCGCCTGGAAATACTCCTGCATCACCGCATTGACCTTGGCGAACTCACCCAGATCGGTCAGATACAGGCCCAGCCGCACCATCTTGTCCAGCGACCCACCCGCTTCTTCGGCCACCGCCTTGAGGTTGTCGAACGCGCGACGGGCCTGCGCGGTCACATCGCCGGCGACGATCTCACCGGTCGCCGGGTCCAGCGGAATCTGGCCGGAAAAATACACGGTGTTGCCGGCACGCACGGCCTGCGAATAAGGGCCGATGGCGGCCGGAGCGTTGGCGGTATTGATGATCTGGCGGGACATGGACAGCTCCACTCTGATAGTAGGTGCCCCATTGTAGCGCCGGCCCTGTCGCCACCCGCACCCCATCGGAATGCGGCAACGAAAGTCTGGTCAAATTTTGACCAGCCCATGGAAACACCTGCCCCATAAGGCCCTGAAGACCTTATCCACAACTTGTCATCGCCGTGTTGCACACCCTCTGTGGAGAACTGCGCAACTACTGCCGACGCACCGCCTGCACCACCGACAGACGCCGCAGGCGCCGCATCACTTCGGCCAGGTGGGTGCGATCGCGCACCTGGATGTTGAAGCACAGCACCGCGGCATTGGGATCGCGATCCAGATAGTCCACGCGCTCGATGTTGGAATGACTCTGCGCGATCGCCGCGGCCAACTGGGCCAGCACGCCGGTGCCATTCTCCACTTCCACGACCAGCGCCGTGTCGTAGTCCCCGACCACACTGGTGTCCCAGCCGATCGGCACCCAGCGCTCGGGCGACTTGCGCAGTTCAGCCAGATTCGGGCAATCCATGCGGTGCACCACGATGCCCTTGCCGGCAGTGTGGTAACCCATGATGTCGTCGCCCGGAATCGGCTGGCAGCAATTGGCGAAGCTGACCACGCCGCGCTCACTGCCATTGATCAGGATCTTCTCCTGCGGCCGCTGCGCCGAATCACCGGCACGAAGCTCGCCATAGGCCATCAACGCCTGTGCCGCCTGGGTCGGCATCCAGTTGCCCAGCGCGACATCGGCCAGGAACGCCTCCAAGCGCGGGAACCGGTACTCGGCCAGGAACGCATCCAGGCGCCCCTTCGGCAGCCGCTCGATCGAACTGTCCATCGCCTCCAGCGCGCGGTCGAGCATGCGATGGCCCAGCTGCACCGCATCCTCGTGTTCCAGCTGTTTGAGCTGGTGGCGGATGGCGGTGCGGGCCTTGGAGCTGACCACGAATTCCAGCCACTGCGGCTTTGGCGTGGCCGACCGTGCGGTGATGATTTCCACGGTCTGGCCGCTGACCAGCCTGGTGCGCAGCGGCACCAGCTTCTTGTCCACCCGCGAGGCCACCGCCCGGTTGCCCACATCGGTGTGCACGGCATAGGCGAAATCCAGCGTGGTGGAGTTGCGCGGCAGCGACAGGATCTTGCCCTTGGGCGTGAACAGATAGACCTCGTCCGGGAACAGGTCGACCTTGACGTTGTCGAGGAACTCGAGCGAAGAGCCGGCCGCCCGCTGCGAATCGATCAGATCGACGATCCACGCGTGGGCACGGCTCTGCGCACTGTTGGGCGAATCACCACCGAACTTGTAGGTCCAGTGCGCAGCCACACCGCGCTCGGCGATCAGGTCCATTTCCTCGGTGCGGATCTGCACTTCGATCGGCGAACCGTATGGCCCGAACAGCACCGTGTGCAGCGACTGGTAGCCGTTGGCCTTGGGGATGGCGATGAAATCGCGGAAGCGGCCATCCAGCGGCTTGAATGTGGCATGCACGGCGCCCAGCGCGTGATAGCAGTTCGGCACGCTGCGCATGACCAGGCGGAAGCCGAACACGTCCATGACCTGGTCGAAGCTTTTGTTCTCGTCGCGCATCTTGTTGTAGATGCTCCACGGCGTCTTGATGCGGCTGATCAGGCGGTGTTCGAGCCCTTCGCGTGCCAGACGCTGCGACAGCTGCACCTCCACCTGCGCCATCGACTCGCGACGGACCACCGGCTGGCTGCGGATGTGCTTTTCGATGATCGCGTGACGCCACGGATACAGCGCGCGGAAGCCCAGATTCTGCAGCTCGGACTTGATCAGACTCATGCCCAGGCGCTGCGCGATCGGCGCGTAGATATCCAGTGTTTCCAGGGCGATGCGGCGGCGTGCCTCGCTGCTCTGCGCGCCCAGCGTGCGCATGTTGTGCAGGCGGTCGGCCAGCTTGATCATGATCACGCGCAGGTCGCGCGACATCGCCAGCAGCATCTTACGGAAGCTCTCCGCGGCCGCTTCCTGGCGGTCACGGAACTTGAGCTTGTCCAGCTTGGTGACCCCGTCGACCAATTCGGCCACGGTCTCGCCGAACTCGGCGGCCAGCTGCTGCCGGGTCAGCGGCGTGTCTTCGATCGTATCGTGCAGGATCGCGGCGATCAGCGCCTCCACGTCCAGTCCCAGCTCCGCGAGAATGCGCGCCACCGCGACCGGATGGGTGATGTAGGGCTCGCCTGATTTGCGCGTCTGGCCCGCGTGCGCGGCCGCGCCCACTTCCCATGCACGCCGCAGCAACGGCACTTGTCCAGCAGGAAGATAGCCGGCAGCACGTTCGAGTTGGAGTACGTAGTCAGGTACCGCCCCGCCCGCTGGCGTGGCGACCTGGGCAGTAGGGCCTGGGTTCATGTCAGAAGACTATGTCAGCAGCGTAATAACGGCAAACCCCACAACGCGAACAGCCCGCATAGAGCGGGCTGTCGGTGCCATCTCACGCGATGATCCGGGCAGCCGGATCAATCGTCGTTCTTGGACATGTCTTCGTCGGCAACCACTTCGGCGGCAGCCCATTCCAGCGCCTCACGCTCGATGCGCTCGCGCTCGGCCTTCTCGACTTCCTCGATCAGGTTGAGGTCGATCTTGCGGGCCGCGATTTCGCGCAGTGCCAGCACGGTCGGCTTGTCCTCGGTCTCGCTGTTATCGATCGTCGCCTGGACACCATTTGCCAACTGGCGGGCGCGCTTGGACGCCATCATGACCAGCTCAAAACGGTTGTTAACGACTTCCAGGCAATCTTCTACGGTAATGCGGGCCATGCGGGCTCCCGGCGACCTGCAACGGCCGCTCGATCGAATGTGGGAAAAGGGGGCGATTGTAGGGGCGAGCCATGGCAAAAATCAAGCCAGCCCCTGAACAGACCCTTGTGAATCAATCGCTTGCTGTTTTTACGGGGTCGATTCCGGGGCCAGCAACGAGTCTATCAGTCCGGCGTGGCGCCGCTGCTGGGCCGCCAGTCGCAGGCGGCTGGCGGCGAAGATGGAGCACATTTCACCCACGGCGATGTCAAAGTCCTCATTGACGATCACATAGTCGAATTCGTCGTAGTGCAGCATTTCCTCGCGGGCGGCGGCCAGCCGCTGGGCGATCACCGCCTCGCTGTCCTGGCCGCGCTTGCGCATGCGCTCGTCCAGCGCCTGGCGCGACGGCGGCAGGATGAACACACTGACCGCACCGGGCACCTTCTCGCGCACCTGGCGCGCACCCTGCCAGTCGATTTCCAGCAGCACGTCCTGGCCGGCGGCCAGCTGCGGCTCCACCGATTGGCGGGCGGTACCCTTCCAGTCGCCGTGCACCAGGGCGTGCTCGAAGAAATCGCCGTCACCGATCATCCGCTCGAACTCGGCCGCGCTGACGAAATGGTAGTGCTTGCCGTTCTCCTCGCCCGGACGCATGGCCCGCGAGGTGAAGGAGATCGAGAGTGAAATCTGCGGATCGCGCGCCAGGGTGGCGTTGACGATGCTGCTTTTGCCTGCGCCGGAAGGGGCGGCAACGATGTAGAGAGTTCCGCGCATGGAACTGGGGCGCCACTTGCAAGGCAGCGCAGAATATCACGCACCGGCCGGCAACCCGAATCCACCGGCCACCAGATCGGTGGTGGCCGGTTCACAGCAACGCCAGGGACGCGGTTATTCGATGTTCTGGACCTGCTCGCGGATCTGGTCGATCAGCACCTTCAGCTCCACCGCGGCATTGGAAGTGCGGCTGTCCACCGACTTGGACCCGGTGGTGTTGGCTTCGCGATTGAATTCCTGCAGCAGGAAGTCCAGGCGACGCCCCACCGGCTCGCGCTGCTTGAGCACCCGGCGGATCTCGGCGATGTGGCTGGACAGACGATCCAGCTCCTCGTCCACGTCAAGCTTCTGCAGCCACAGCACCAGTTCCTGTTCGGCGCGCCCCGGATCCATCGGATGGGGAAGATCGGCCAGTCGTGCGGCCAGCTTGGCGCGCTGCCCTTCGCGGATGGCTGGAATCAGCTCACGCACTTCCGCGGCGATACGCTCGACCCCGTCCACACGCTCGCTGATGGCTTCGGCCAGCTTCTGGCCCTCGCGCTCACGCGCCTGCACGAAGCTGTCGATGGTTTGATCCAGCAGCGCCAGCGCTTCGGCCTGCAGGGCGGCCGCGTCGGTGGATTCGGCGCGCAGCACCCCCGGGTATTGCAGCAATTCGGTGAAACCCACCTGCATGGAGGGAAAACTTGCCTGCAGACGTGCCGCCAGATCGCCCAGCTGTTCCACCAGCACTTCATTGACCGCCAGCGAGGTGGTCGCCTCGGGCGCACGCAGGCGCATCACCAGATCCAGCTTGCCGCGACTGACCCGTGCGGACACGCGCTCCCGCAGCTGTGGCTCCAGCGAACGCAGGTCTTCCGGCAGCCGCACCCCTACTTCGAGAAAGCGGTGATTGACCGAGCGCAGTTCGCAGCCCAAGGTGCCCCAGGGCGTCACGCGCTCACCACCGGCGTAGGCGGTCATGCTCCGAATCATGTGTTTTCCGATGAATTTCAAAGGGCGAATGGTACCCTAGCCAGCCCCGGACGCCGGTGTATTGACCGCCCGGACGCCCCATCGAAGCCTTCGCAATCCGGACTTTTCATGACCTTTTCCCGTCCCAGCGGCCGCCAGGCCGATCAGCTGCGCACCGTTACCCTTGAACGCGCCTTCACATGCCACGCCGAAGGCTCGGTTCTGGTGAGCTTTGGCAATACCCGCGTGCTGTGCACGGCCAGTGTCGAGAACCGCGTTCCCGGCTTCCTGCGCGGCAAGGGCGAAGGCTGGGTGACAGCTGAATACGGCATGCTGCCGCGCGCCACCCATACCCGTTCCGACCGCGAAGCCGCGCGTGGCAAGCAGGGCGGCCGCACCTTGGAAATCCAGCGCCTGATCGGCCGCACGCTGCGCGCCTGCATCGACCGCAATGCGCTGGGCGAGCGCACCATCACCCTGGATTGCGACGTGCTGCAGGCCGACGGCGGCACCCGCACCGCCGCCATCACCGGCGCTACGTGGCACTGGTCGACGCGGTGAACGTGCTGCTCAAGCGCGGCGACATCAAGCGCAATCCGGTCTTCGGCGCCGTCGCCGCGGTGTCGGTCGGCGTCTACAAAGGCGTACCGGTGCTGGATCTGGACTACGTCGAGGACAGCGACTGCGACACCGACATGAACGTGGTGATGAACGACGGCGGCGGCTTCATCGAGCTGCAGGGCACCGCTGAAGGCCACGCCTTCCGTCGTGACGAGCTGGACGCGCTGCTGGTGCTGGCTGAAAAGGGTATCCGCGAGCTGTTCGACGCGCAGCAGGCGGCACTGGCGCAGGCATGAGCCGGTATCTGGCCCTGGTGACGGTGGTCGTCGCCGATTACGACGAGGCCATCGCCTGGTACACCGGCGCGCTGGGCTTCCGCCTGCTGGAGGACCTGGATCAGGGCCACAAGCGCTGGGTCGTGGTCGGCCCGGCCAATGGCAACGCCGCATCGCTGTTGCTGGCGCGCGCCAGTGACCAAGCGCAGCGCGCGCATATCGGCAACCAGACCGGCGGCCGTGTCGGCTTCTTCCTGTACACCGACGACTTCTGGCGCGACTACGAGGCCATGCAGGCCTTCGGTGTGGAATTCACCGAAGCGCCCCGCAACGAGAGCTATGCCACCGTCGTGGTGTTCCGCGACCTGTATGGCAATACCTGGGACCTGCTGGAACCCAAATGATGAAACTGGTACTGGCCAGCGGCAACGCCGGCAAACTGGAAGAGCTGCAGACCCTGCTGGGCGGGTTGCCGCTGCAGATCGTGCCGCAGCGCGAGCTGGGCGTGGGCGATGTGCCGGAAACCGGCCTGACCTTCGTCGAGAACGCGCTGATCAAGGCGCGCCACGCCTGCGAAGTCACCGGCCTGTCGGCGCTGGCCGATGACTCCGGCTGATCGTCGATGCACTGGACGGTGCGCCCGGCCTGTACAGCGCGCGCTACGCCGGCAGCCCCACCGACGATGCCGCCAACAACGCCAAGCTGCTCGAAGCGCTGCGCGATGTGCCCGCCCAGCGCCGCACTGCGCGTTTCTACGCGGTGATCGTGCTGCTGCGCCACGCCAATGATCCGCAGCCGCTGATCTGCGAAGGCAGCTGGGAAGGCCGCATCATCGATGAACTGCGCGGCAGCAACGGCTTCGGCTACAACCCGGTATTCCTGGATGAAGAACTTGGCCTGACCGCCGCGCAGATGGAGCCGGCGCAGAAGAATGGCCGCAGCCATCGCGCCAAGGCGCTGCAGTTGCTGGTACAGCAGCTGTCCACCCAGCTGGCGCGCTGAGGTCGGCATGCATATGGACCTCCACACCCATGACGACGCCTGCGGCTGTGATGCCCCGGGCCCGGTGCAACTGGTACCACCGCCGTTGTCGCTGTATGTGCACCTGCCATGGTGCGTGCGCAAATGCCCGTACTGCGATTTCAACTCGCACGCGGGCAAGGGTGCGCTGCCGTTCGATGCGTATATCGATGCGCTCATCCGCGATCTGGACCAGGATCTGCCACTGGTCTGGGGCCGGGTGGTGAACAGCGTGTTCTTCGGCGGCGGCACTCCCAGCCTGTTCCCGCCCGAGGCGATCGACCGCTTCCTGCAGGCAGCCAGCGCGCGCCTGCGCTTTGCGCCGAATCTGGAAGTGACGCTGGAGACCAACCCGGGCACCGCCGAACACGGCCGCTTCGACCGCTACCGGGCGGCGGGCGTGAACCGCATCAGCTTCGGCATCCAGACCTTCAACGATGAAGCATTGCAGCGCCTGGGCCGTATCCACGACAGCCGCGAGGCCGAACGCGCGGTCAAGCTGGCGCAGGACGCCGGCTACAACAACTTCAATATCGATCTGATGTACGCGCTGCCGCAGCAGACGCTGGCCCAGGCAGAGCATGATCTTGAGCGGGCCTTCGCACTCGATCCCACGCATATCTCGCACTACCAGCTGACGCTGGAGCCGAACACGGTGTTCTTCGCCAAGCCGCCGCAGGGCATTCCCGACGAGGACAGCGCCTGGGACATCCAGGAGCATTGCCAGGCCTTGCTCGCCGAGCACGGCTATGGCCAGTACGAGGTCAGCGCCTATGCCCGCGAGGCTGGCAATGCCAGCACAACCTCAACTACTGGCGCTTCGGCGACTACCTGGGGATCGGTGCCGGCGCCCACGGCAAGATCAGCTCCGGCGCCGAGCAGCAGGTGCTGCGCCGCTGGAAGCACAAGCACCCGCAGACCTTCATGGACACCGCAGGCACGCCCGCCGCCATCGGCGGCGATGACGTGGTCGGCGCAGAACGCCTGCCGTTCGAGTACATGCTCAATCTGCTGCGCCTGCACGAAGGCTTCCCGCTGGCCGATTTCGAGGCCCGCACCGGACTGGAGCGCAGCGTGCTGCGACCGGCACTGGATACCGCACAGGCGCGCGGCTGGCTGATCTGTGACGGTGCCAGAGCCACGCCCACCGAGCTGGGCCGGCGCTTCACCAATGACGTGGTGGAGCTGTTCCTGCGCTGAGCGCACGCGACGGAAGTGGCTACTCCGTCACCAAAATGGTAGAAAACGTCCCATACAAGGGGCGCGGAACGTACATCGGATGTCAGGGAACGCATCAACCACCGCCAGCCATGCGCCGGCTCGAATCGCTGGCGCCGCGCTGCCACCCCGTGTGCGGATGTTGCTGGAGCAGATCCACGCGCTGGCCGTGGAAGTGCTGGAGCAGCCACTGAAGCTGACCATGCTCGGACTGGACCGCGAGCTGTTCCAGCATGCGGAAAAAGCCCGCAGCAGCCAGCTCCAATCGGACATCTACGCGCAGATGCGCCAGCTGCGCGAGTGCAGCGACCAGTTCCCGGCACGCTTTTTCGACGCGCTGGAGCAGCAACTGGTCCAGTTCAAGGATGCCCGCCATACCGCGGCCGCGCGGACAAGGGACGCCTCGCTCAAGACCATGACGCTGGTCGAAGACACCGACATCGACCGCGACATCGTGCTGCATGAAATGGCCCGGCGCGAAAGCAACCGCTCGCCCAGTCCGTTGCAACTGCTGGGGCAGCGTTTTGGCGTGCTCGCCGCGCAACCGGCCATCGAGATCGAACGGCTGCCGATCGGCCCCTATGCGCTGTGCCGCGCGTTGCGCGACTGCGGCGAGCAGCTGCAGCTGAGCCTGGAAACGCAGCTGTTGCTGTATCAGGTGTTCGAGCGCCAGGCGATGGAACGCCACAGCGAGTTGATCGATCGCGCCAACATCCTGCTCGCCCGCGAAGGCGTGCTGCCCGGGCTGGTCTACCGCCCCTACCTGGTGCGCCCTTCCGCCCCGCGCGGCGGCGGCCAGAACGGGCCTTCGACCGCCAACGCCAACGCCGCA
>NZ_BAZI01000008.1 GCF_001310775.1 Stenotrophomonas pictorum JCM 9942 | reverse complement strand
CTGTCATCACCCGTGGCGGTGAGCGGTTGGGCGACGGCTGGGTGCGCGTTTCGCGCTCGGGCGCGGCCAAGCAGGGCGCACTGCTGCGCGAGCGCGAGATCGTCAGCCTGCGCGAGCAGATTGAAATGCTGCAGGAGCGCGAGGCGCAGCTGGAGCAGCTGCTGGCAGGCTTCCGCGAGCAGTCACTTGCCGCCGAACAGCATCGGGAAGAGGCGCAGCGTGCGCTGTATCAGGCGCATCGCAGCGCGTCGGAGCTGGCCGGACAACTGCAGAGCCAGCAGGGCAAGCTGGATTCGGCGCGCAGCCGGATCGACCGCATTGAAAGCGAGCTGTCGCAGCTGCTGGAAACACTCGAGGCCAGCCGCGAACAGGCCGGCGAGGCGCGTATGCGACTGGAGGACGCGCTGTCGAGCATGGGCGATCTGGAGGGCACTCGCCAGGCGCTGGAAAGCGAGCGCCGGCGGTTGACCGAAGCGCGTGATCTGTCGCGCGATGCCGCGCGCAGCGTGCGCGAGCGCATGCACGCCCTGGCGCTGACGCTGGAGTCGCAACGCGCACAGGTCACCTCGCTGAGCCACGCGCTGGAGCGGATGATCAACCAGCGCGGACAGCTGGATTCGCGCCTGGGTGAGCTGCATTCGCAGTTGGACGAGGGCGATTCACCGGTGCTGGCGCTGGAGGCCGAGCATCAGAATGCGCTGGGCGAGCGGGTCCGCGCCGATCGGGCGCTGGGCGAGGCGCGCGCGCAGCTGGACAGCATTGATGCCGAACTGCGGGCGCTGGAGCAGACCCGGCATCAGCGTGACGAGCAGGCACTGGCGCAGCGCGAGCGTATCTCCCAGCGCAAGCTCGACCAGCAGGCGCTGGTGCTCAACGCCGATCAGCTTTCCGCGGCGGTGGAGAAAGCCGGTTTCGTGTTGCAGGACGTCCTCAACACCTTGCCGGACGACGCGAAGCTGTCCGAATGGGAGCAGGCGGTGCACCAGATCGATGCGCGCATGCGCCGGTTGGAGCCGGTCAACCTTGCCGCAATCCAGGAGTACGGAGAGGCCTCGCAACGCTCGGAGTATCTGGAGGCGCAGAACGTGGATCTGACCACCGCGCTGGAAACGCTGGAAGATGCCATCCGCAAGATCGACCGTGAAACCCGTGGCCGCTTCAAGGACACTTTCGACCGGGTCAATTCCGGGGTGCAGGCGCTGTACCCGCGCCTGTTCGGCGGCGGTCACGCCTATCTGGAACTCACCGGCGAGGATCTGCTCGATACCGGGGTGACGATCATGGCGCGCCCGCCGGGCAAACGCGTGTCGTCCATTTCGCTGCTGTCCGGTGGCGAGAAGGCGATGACCGCGGTGGCGCTGGTGTTCGCCATCTTCCAGCTCAATCCCGCGCCGTTCTGTCTGCTGGACGAGGTGGATGCGCCATTGGACGAGGCCAACGTCGGTCGCCTGGCCACGATGGTCAAGGAGATGAGCGAGAAGGTGCAGTTCCTGTTTGTCAGCCACAACAAGGCGACGATGGAGCGGCGCATCAGCTCTCGGGCGTGACGATGCGCGAGCCGGGCGTGAGCCGTCTGGTCAGCGTGGACCTGGAAGAGGCTGCGCGATTGGCGGGCGCGGCCTGACGTGCCATTCTTTAACCACCTGAACGATTAATCCGGAGTACGCATCGAATGTCCGACACGGAACTTCTGCGCATCGGCATCCTGGCTGCCGGACTGCTGCTCATTGCGGCCATTTTCCTGTTTGGCCGCCCGAAGCGGGCCCCGCAGGCAAGCGCAAGGAGTCGGCGGAGGTCGAACGCCAGCGCCGCGAGCCGGTGCTGGGCGAGACCGGCGACGTCGCCTCCGAAGAAGACGGCAGCCTCGACGGGGACGCCAGTGTCACCCAGCCCGAGCTCGGGCTGCCGGATGTCGAGCCATCGGCGGGCAGCGATCTGGGCAAGCGTCCGAGCCAGGATTTCGACAAGATCGTCTCGTTGTATGTGGCTGCACGTGCGGGCGAAGTGCTGCGCGGTGAAGACATCGTGGTCGCCGCAGAAAAGACCGGGCTGGTGTTCGGCTATATGAATGTCTTCCACCGCCTGGTGGAGGGGCATCCCGAGCGCGGTCCGATCTTCAGTATGGCCAGCATCATGAAGCCCGGCAGCTTCGATATGACCCATATCCGCGAGATGGAAACGCCGGCTATCGCGTTCTTCCTGACGTTGCCGGCGCCAATGACGGCACTGGATGGCTGGGAGAAGATGCTGCCCACGGTGCAACGCATGGCCGAGCTGCTGGACGGTGTGGTGCTCGATGACAGCCGCAACGCCCTGGGGCGCCAGCGCATCGCGCATATCCGTGACGAGCTGCGCGCCTATGACCGCCAGCACCAGGCACCGCCGCTGACCAAGTCGCCACGCTGGTAAGCGCTGCATCTGGAGATCTGCAAAGCCCCGCTTGCGGGGCTTTGCTTTTGGACGAACGCCGGCGACGTTACCTTTGCTGGCGCGACCAGGGATCCGCTCGGTTGGCTGACAGGAAGGCGCTAAAATTCCGGATATGACCACAGATATTCCCGCACAGCAGCGCATTGCCGCGTTGCGCGAGCAGCTCGCCCGGGCATCGCGCGCCTATCACGAGCGTGACGAGCTTCTGATTCCCGATGCCGAATACGACCGGTTGATGCGCGAGTTGGAAGCGCTCGAGGCGCAGCACCCGGAACTGGAGAGCGGTGATTCACCCAGCCGGCAGGTCGGCGGAAAGCCATCCTCGCGTTTTGCCGAGGTGGTGCACGCGGTGCCGATGCTGTCGCTGGGCAATGCCTTCAGCGAGGCCGAGGTGCACGATTTCGTCCGCCGCATCGATGAACGGCTGCATCGCAAGCAACTGCTGTTCTCGGCCGAACCCAAGCTCGATGGACTGGCGATCAATCTGCGTTACGAGAACGGCGTGTTCGTGCAGGGCGCGACCCGCGGCGACGGGGCGACCGGCGAGGACGTGACCGCCAACCTGCGCCAGATCAAGGTGATACCGCAGCAGCTGGCGGGCGAAGGCTGGCCGCAGGTGCTGGAGGTACGGGGTGAGGTCTACATGCCCCGCGCCGATTTCGAGCGCTACAACGAGCAGGCGCGTCTGCACGGCGGCAAGGTGCTGGCCAATCCGCGCAATGGTGCGGCCGGTTCGCTGCGCCAACTCGATCCGAAGATCAGCGCGCAGCGGCCACTGAGCTTTTACGCGTACGGCCTGGGTGAAGTGTCTGGCGGCGCACTGCCGGCGACCCATTCGGGAACCCTGGCGCAGCTGGCTCTCTGGGGTTTCCCGGTCAGCGATCTGTGCGCGGTGGTGGAAGGCGCCGAAGGCCTGTTGGCGTACTACCGTGACATCGGCGAACGTCGCGACGGCCTGGCCTTCGATATCGACGGGGTGGTCTACAAGCTCGATGACCGTGACGGCCAGCAGCAGATGGGCTTTGTCGCGCGCGCCCCGCGCTGGGCCATCGCACACAAGTTCCCGGCGCAGGAGCAGAGCACCACGGTGGAGGCGATCGAGATCCAGATCGGCCGTACCGGGGCCGCCACGCCGGTGGCCCGGCTGAAGCCGGTACATGTCGCGGGCGTGGTGGTGACCAATGCCACGCTGCACAACGCCGACCAGATCGCGCGTCTGGATGTGCGTGTGGGCGATACGGTGATCGTACGCCGTGCCGGCGATGTGATTCCGGAAGTGGTCAGTGTGATCGCCGAGCGTCGCCCTGAGGGCACGACACCGTGGCAGATGCCGCGCGCCTGCCCGGTCTGTGGTTCGGAGATCGTGCGCGAAGAGGGGGAGGCCGCGTGGCGCTGCTCCGGTGAGCTGAGTTGTCCGGCGCAGCGCAAGGAGGCCATCGCCCACTTCGCCTCACGCAAGGCCATGGACATCGACGGACTGGGCGACAAGTACATCGAAACGCTGGTCGATGCCGGCATCGTTCGCGGCGTGGCCGATCTGTATGCCCTGCAACGCGACCAGCTGCTGTTGCTGAAGCTCGTGCTGGATGCCGGTTCGCCCGAATCTCTGGCCGCCCAGTTGCAGCTGCACCTCGCGCCGGAGGGCAGTGGAGACACACTCAACCGCATCCTCAAGCTGGATGGGGCCGAAGCCGGCTGGCGTGCGCAGGTGCTGTCGGTACCTGCCAGTTTCCAGTGGAATACGAAGAAGATCGCCACCCGCTGGGCCGACAACCTGATCGGCGCCATCGAGGCCAGCCGCAGGACCACGCTGGAGCGGCTGCTGTTCGCGCTGGGCATCGAACACGTCGGCGAGAGCACTGCAAAAGCGCTGTCCGCATGGTTCGGTGATCTGGAGTTGATCCGGCACCTGCCATGGCCGATGTTCAAGCGGGTGCCGGATATCGGCGGTGAAGTGGCGCGCGCGATCGGCCACTTCATGGCGCAGCCGGGCAACCAGCAGGCCATCGATGCGCTGCTCGCGCGTGGGGTGCAGATCACCGACAGGCACGCGCCCAGCGCCAAGCTGCGGACGGAGCTGACACTGGCCAATCTGCTGTCGGATATGGAAATCCCCAAGGTTACGCCGGTACGGGCCAAACAGCTGGCACAGGCGTTTGCTTCGGTCGATGCGATCCTCGATGAAAGCGCACACAACTTTGTTACCGCCGGCCTGCCTGCGGAAACGGCCAATGCGCTGGTAGCGTGGCTGGACGTTGACGCCAATGCCACCCTGTTTTCGGCTGCCGGCAATGCGCTGGCTGAACTGCTGGCGCGGACGCCCGAAGCGGCGTTGCAGGCCGAAGGCGTGCTGGAAGGAAAGACCGTGGTGCTGACCGGCACCCTGGCGCAGATGAGTCGTGAGGACGCCAAGTCGCGGCTGGAAGCGCTGGGGGCGAAGGTGGCCGGCAGCGTGTCGAAAAAAACCAGCTTCGTCGTGGCCGGCACCGAAGCTGGCTCCAAACTGGACAAGGCCAATGAGTTGAGCGTGGAGGTGTGGGATGAAGCCCGCCTGCTCGCCTTCCTGGCCGATAACGGAAAAACCGCATGAGCAACACGTTGCAGGCCCGCATCGCCGGGCCAGAGGACTTCCCGCGCCTCATCGCCATGGTTCGCGACTTCTATGTCGAGGACGAAATCCTGTACCAGTCCGGACTGGTTGAGCCGGGGCTGCGCTCGCTGCTCGAAAACGCCAGTCATGGCGCGGTGCTGCTGTTGTCCAGCGAGGACGTTACCGAGGCCGGTTACATCACGCTGGGCTGGTGCTTCAGCGTGGAGCAGGGTGGCCGTTTCGTGCTGCTCGACGAGCTGTATCTCACCCCGGCCGTGCGTGGCCGTGGCTGGGGCCGACAGGCGCTGGCGCTGGCACGCGACTGGGCCGCAGGCGAGGGCGCGGCCGTTATCCGGCTGGAAGTGAACCATCACAATGCCCGGGCAAAACGGCTGTATCTGGCGGCCGGCTATCGCGATGACGAGCGCGACATCCTGACCTTGCCTTTGACCAGTGCCGGGCGCGGGCTGCATCCATGAAAAAACGGCAGGACAGCGGTTTTTCACGGCGAAGCCGCCCGCAGGGTGGCGCACGGCCGGTTTTTGCTCCTGCAAAACCGGCATTCCCACCATCCATAGCGATCAGGTGTGCGCCATGATTGAGGCCCTGCGCCAGCGTGCCCGTCTGAACGCGCTGATCCGCGAGTTCTTCGCGCAGCGTGACGTGCTGGAAGTGGAAACACCGATCATGTCCGCGGCCGGCAACACCGAGCCGAACATCGAAGGTTTCCATACCCGTTTCAGCGGGCATGTCAGCGCCGGGCCAGCGCTGCGCTGGCTGCGCACCTCGCCCGAATATCCCCTCAAGCGACTGCTCGCCGCCGGTGTGGGCGACTGCTACGAGCTGGGCCGGGTGTTCCGCAATGGCGAGGCTGGCGGTCGCCACAACCCGGAATTCACCATGCTCGAGTGGTATCGGGTCGGCTGGGATCACCATCGCCTGATCGGTGAAACGATCGAGCTGGTGCAGGCCGCCCTGGCCCAGCGCGGACGTCAGGCCACGGTGCGCATCCTCACCTATCGCGAACTGTTCGTGGAGGCGCTGGGGCTGGATCCCTTCCTGGCCGATGAGGCGCAGCTGCGCGCCGGGCTGGGCGAGATCGGTATCGACCCGGCAGGTCTGACCCGTGATGACTGGCTGGATCTGCTGATGACCCATCGCATCCAGTCGCAGTTTCCGGCCGATAGCATCACCGTGATCCACGATTGGCCGGCCACGCAGGCGGCGCTGGCGATCATCCGCCCGGGCGAACCGCCGCTGGCCGAGCGCTTCGAGCTGTATCTGGGACCGTTCGAGCTGGCCAACGGCTATCACGAGCTCAACGATGCTGTTGAACAGCGCCAGCGTTTTGAGCGCGACCTCGAGGTGCGGCGCACGCGCGCGGCGACGCTGCCACCGCTGGATGAGCTGTTCCTCGCCGCACTACCGACGCTGCCGGCCTGCGCCGGTGTGGCGGTCGGCGTGGATCGGCTGTTGATGGCGCTGGGCGGCACAGGATGCATCGCCGATGTGCTGGCTTTCGATTTCGCCCACGCCTGAAGACCACCAGACGTTGCGTGGCCCAGCACTGGCTCATCGTCGATGATGATGCTCTGATCACGGTCATGCAGGCAGTGTGTCGGTCAACGGAATACCTCAGGCTCTTGGATAGGCAGGTCGGATGAGGAGCATTTACGCCGTGCTGTTGTGTGCCATGCCGATGCTGGTGGCGGCGGAAACGCCCGATCCTGTGCTTGCCGCTGACACGGTGGTGCGGTGCGAATCGAAAGGCGCAGAACGCATGCATTGCCCGGCCAACCTTGCCCGGGGCATACAGCTGGTACGACAGCTGTCCGAGCACAGTTGCATTCGTGAACAGGACTGGGGCACGGACGCTGCAGGTGTGTGGGTCGCCAATGGCTGTCGCGCCGAATTTGCCGCGGAAGAGCCCACCGCTGCGCAGCGGGTAGGGCGCCGGGTGGTGCGTTGCGAGTCGCGAGGACGCACGGAGGTATGCCCGGTATTGCTGCGCGGGGCGCCGGTGCGACTGCTCCGGCAACAGTCCGTACTGCCCTGCAAGGAAGGCCGCACGTGGGGTTACGGGCGCAACCAGGTGTGGGTGAGCCGGGGCTGCCAGGGCCAGTTCGAGGTTGGTGCGGCCGATGGCTCCGGCTTCGTGGATGTCCCGCGACGGGTGACCTGCGAATCCAAAAGCAATCTCCGCCGCGAATGCGGAGTGACCGTCGAGCGCAAGGTGACGCTGGTAAAACAGCTGTCCTCCAGGGCCTGCATCGAGGGGCAGAACTGGGGTTGGGATCGCACCGGCGTCTGGGTGGATGACGGTTGCCGCGCGGAATTCTCCGTGGACTGAGGCGGGCCTGTGTGGCGCCCATTACAATGGCGCCATGAACGATTCCAACTCCCTCGATTACGCCCGCTACGACCATATCCGCCCGATCCGCTGGACCGGCCAAGCGCTTGAGCTGCTGGACCAGCGCAAGCTGCCGTTCGTGGTCGAACATGTGCAGTGCCATGACAGCGACGCGGTCGCCGAGGCGATCCATGCGTTGACTGTGCGCGGTGCGCCGGCCATCGGTATCGCCGCTGCGTGGGGCGTGGTGCTGGCAGCGCGGGATGTGCAGGCCGCGGACGGCGCGCAGGCGGTGCAGCGGCTCGAACCGGCGCTGGGTAAGCTCAATGCCTCACGGCCAACCGCGGTGAATCTGGCCTGGGCGCTGGCGCGGATGAGGCGGGTGCTGGCCGCCGCTGGCACTGACTGGCAGCAGGTGTTGGAGCGGGAGGCGCAGGCTATCGCCGATGAAGATCTGGCAGCCAACCGCCTCATGGGCGCGCTGGGCGCCGCACTGATCGCCCCGGGCAGCGGAGTGCTGACCCATTGCAACACCGGGTCGCTGGCGACTGCCGGTTTCGGCACCGCGCTGGGCGTGATCCGTGCCGGCAAGGCGCAAGGGCATATCGAGCGCGTGTTCGCCGGTGAGACGCGGCCGTGGCTGCAGGGTGCCCGCCTGACCGTCTGGGAGCTGCAGCAGGATGGCATCGACGCCACCCTGATTGCCGACTCGGCGGCCGCACATCTGATGAAGACCGGGGCGGTGCAGTGGGTGGTCGTCGGCGCCGACCGCATCTGTGCCAATGGCGATACCGCCAACAAGATCGGCACCTACCAGCTGGCCATTGCCGCCCGCCACCATGGCGTCAAATTCATGGTGGTGGCGCCATCGTCCACCGTGGACATGCACACCGCGCACGGCGATGAGATCGAGATCGAGCAGCGCGATCCGGGTGAGCTGTTCGGCGTTGGTGGCGTGCGCACCGTAGCCGAGGGCATCGCCGCATGGAATCCGGTGTTCGATGTGACCCCCGGTGAGCTGATCGATGCCATCGTCACCGAACGTGGCGTGATCCTGCAGCCGGACACCGCGGCGATGAAGGCCGCGTTCGGCGGCTGAAGGCAGGTCCGCAGCGGAGTGGGGACGTGAGGACTGGCGTGTTTTGCCAGTTCGCGGCCCATCCGTGCGCCACTTGGGCGGGCGGGGCCGCGGTCACGTATTCCGGCGGCATCCCGAGGGGCGTCTAAGTTGCTGATTTACTCGGGTAAAAACCCGGCTGGCGGCGGCGGAAAACCGTCCTTTGTGCTAGACTCCGCAGGTTGATTCGAGTTTCCGGCATCGCCGCCTGTCACAGGCCCGTCGCCGGACGGGATCGCTACCAGACAACGGAACCCGAATGGCAGAAAACGCCAAGGAAATCATCCAGGTCAACCTGGAAGACGAGATGCGCAAGAGCTACCTCGATTACGCAATGAGCGTGATCGTCGGGCGCGCACTCCCCGATGCCCGCGATGGCCTCAAGCCGGTCCATCGCCGCGTCCTGTTCGCGATGAGCGAGCTGGGTGCGCACAGCAACAAGCCGTACTTCAAGTCGGCGCGTATCGTCGGTGACGTCATCGGTAAGTACCATCCGCATGGCGACCAGTCGGTGTACGACACGCTGGTGCGCCTGGCACAGCCCTTCTCGCTGCGCTACATGCTGGTGGACGGCCAGGGTAACTTCGGTTCGGTCGATGGCGACTCCGCCGCCGCGATGCGTTACACCGAGGCTCGCATGTCGCGGCTCTCGCACGAGCTGATGGCCGATCTCGACAAGGAAACCGTCGATTTCCAGCCCAACTACGACGAGAAGGAGCTGGAGCCGACGGTCATGCCGACCCGGTTCCCGAACCTGCTGGTCAACGGCTCGGCCGGTATCGCCGTGGGTATGGCGACGAACATCCCGCCGCACAACCTCACCGAATCGCTCAATGCCTGCATTGCGCTGATCGATGATCCGACGATCGACGTCGATGGCTGATGGAGTACATCCCGGGTCCGGACTTCCCGACCGCCGGCATCATCAACGGTACTGCCGGCATCATCGCCGGCTACCGGACCGGTCGTGGCCGGGTGCGCATCCGCGCCAAGGCCGATATCGAAGTGGCCGACAACGGCCGCGAATCGATCATCGTCACCGAGATTCCGTACCAGGTGAACAAGGCGCGGTTGATCGAGAAGATCGCCGAGCTGGTCAAGGAAAAGAAGCTCGAAGGCATCAGCGAGCTGCGCGACGAGTCCGACAAGGACGGCATGCGCATCTACATCGAGATCAAGCGTGGCGAGTCGGCGGAAGTTGTCCTGAACAACCTCTACCAGCAGACCCAGATGGAGTCGGTGTTCGGCATCAACATGGTGGCGCTGGTCGATGGCCGCCCGAAGCTGTTGAACCTCAAGCAGATGCTGGAGGCGTTCATCCGCCACCGTCGCGAGGTGGTCACCCGCCGCACCATCTATGAGCTGCGCAAGCGCGTGCGCGTGCGCACGTGCTGGAAGGTCTGACGGTCGCATTGGCCAACATCGACGAGATGATCGAGCTGATCAAGACGTCGGCCAATCCGGGCGAAGCCAAGGAGCGCCTGCTGACCAAGACCTGGGAGCCGGGTCTGGTGGGTGCGTTGCTGGGCGCTGCCGGGGCCGAGGCCTCGCGCCCGGAAGACCTGCCCAAGGGCCTGGGCCTGGTTAATGGCCTGTATCAGCTCAGCGACGTCCAGGCCACGCAGATCCTGGAAATGCGCCTGCACCGCCTGACCGGGCTGGAGCAGGACAAGCTGACCGAGGAATACAAGGTCCTGCTGGAAGTCATCGCTGGCCTGATCCGTATCCTGGAAAACCCGGAAGTGCTGCTGCAGGTGATCCGCGACGAGCTGATCGCCGTGCGCAGCGAGTTCGGTGATGAACGCCGTACCGAGATCCGCCACAGCGAGGAAGATCTCGACATTCTGGATCTGATCGCGCCGGAAGACGTGGTGGTCACGCTGTCGCGTGCCGGTTACGTCAAGCGTCAGCCGGTAAGCGCCTATCGTGCCCAGCGTCGTGGCGGCCGTGGCCGCAGCGCCGCAGCGACCAAGGACGAGGATTCGATCGAACAACTGTGGCTGGTCAATACCCATGACACGCTGTTGACGTTCACCAGCGCGGGCAAGGTGTTCTGGCTGCCGGTGCATCAGTTGCCGGAAGCCGGCTCCAATGCGCGTGGCCGCCCGATCATCAACTGGATCGCGCTGGAAAGTGGCGAGCGTGTGCAGGCGGTACTGCCAGTGCGCGAGTACGACGAGAACCAGTACGTGTTCTTCGCCACCCGTCATGGCACCGTCAAGAAGACCCCGCTGAGCGAGTTCGCGTTCCGTCTGGCACGCGGCAAGATCGCCATCAACCTCGACGAGGGCGATGCGCTGGTTGGCGTGGGCCTGACCGATGGCGAGCGTGACGTCCTGCTGTTCGCGTCCAATGGCAAGACCGTGCGCTTTGCCGAAGACAAGGTCCGCTCGATGGGCCGCACCGCCACGGGCGTGCGCGGCATCAAGATGGCCAAGGGCGAGGAAGTGGTCAGCCTGATCGTGGCTGAAAGCGCCGGCGGCGCCGAGGACGAGAACGAGGACGACAGCAACGTCGAGGACGTGGCAACCGAGGGCGGCGATATCGTCGACACCGGTGCCGATGACACCGGCGTGCAGTACATCCTCACCGCGACCGAGAACGGCTACGGCAAGCGCACGCCGCTGGCCGACTATCCGCGCAAGGGGCGTGGTACGCAGGGCGTGATCGGCATCCAGACCAGTGAGCGCAACGGCAAGCTGGTCAGCGCGGTGCTGCTGGGTACGGGCGATGAAGTGCTGTTGATCTCCGATGGCGGCACGCTGGTGCGTACCCGCGGTTCGGAAATCTCGCGCGTCGGCCGCAACACCCAGGGCGTCACCCTGATCCGCCTGTCCAAGGGCGAGAAGCTGCAGGCGGTCGAACGCCTGGACGCGTCCCTGGAAGCCGGTGATGACAGCTGGATGACGAAGCCGTGGATACCGCCGTGGTTGAGGGTGCGGCTGTCGAAGGGCAGACGCCAGAGGCGACACCGGAGGCCTGATTGACGGGCTTCAGGTAAAAGAAAACGCCGGCGCAAGCCGGCGTTTTCTGTGTCGGAAATCAGCGTGCAGCAGCCCGCGCAGAACTCGACATGGGCATCCGCGCCATGAAGCACCGCCGCTGTTCCAGGCCATTTTCCGGCTCGGCGGTGCGGCCGGCATAGGGCTGCAGCTTTGGCCCAACGCGCTGCGCTTGGCAGTGAGCAAGTGGGAAAGGACGCACGGTGGACGCTGCGTGATCGGGCCAGCACCGGCGTGCCTGTGACCTATCGTCGCAATCGCATCCAGGCAGGCTTGCAGGATCTCGCTGTTCCGGCTGCGTGACGGAGATGCTGCAGGGGCAAACGATCGATCCCGAAGGCCGCCTGGAGGAGGGCAGATCCATGTCCGCCTCCGGAGCGCGTCCCCTGCTGGCGAAGGCTGGTGGCTATCGGGTTGCCTTGCGCGCGGCGTCATCAGGTTGAGCGACAGCCGCTGTAGACGGGGTCGGGCAGATGTTGCCGGCTGCGCCAGGTGATGGGCTGGCGACCACCCGGTTCCGGCCTTCGTGCTTGGCCCGGTATACCGCCTGGTCTGCGCGCTCCAGTGCGCTTTCCAGGTCCTCCGCGCCCGCTACCAAAGTGACGCCAAAGCTGGCGGTCAGGGTGTGTTTCGCCGGGGAGCAGCGCATCTGGCTGAGGCCGCTCCGGATCCGCTCGGCGATCCGGGTGGCCGTTGGCAGGTCATCGCAGCGCAGCAGCACTACGAATTCCTCTCCGCCGAAACGCGCGACCAGATCATCCGGGCGCGTCATCTCCTGCAGCAGTGCACCGACTTGCCGCAGCACGTTGTCGCCAACGGCATGGCCCCAGGTGTCGTTGACCTGTTTGAAATGATCGACGTCGCAGGCTAGCAGTGCCCAGTGGGCGGCGGTGCCGTGCTGCAGGCGCTGGTGGGCGATCTGGAAGAAAGCGCGGCGGTTGAGCAGCAGGGTGAGCGGGTCGTGGTTGCGCTCGTGGCGCAGTTCTCCCATCAATTGCTGGGCCACGCCGCCCAGCAACAGAAACAACAGCCACAGATTGAGCAGCAGATTGAAAGCCAGCATCCACAGCCACAGACCTGAGCGCGGCATGCCACTGCTGCTGAACCAGCCGGCCAGTGTTCCGGCCAGCAGCGGACGCAGGAGCGCGTACACCACCAGCAGCAGATAGGTCCGGCGCAGCAGGCGTTCGAACAGGGTGTCCGCCCGGTCGCGGCCGAACAGCACCGGCAGCGCCAATGCCAGCAGCAGTCCCATGCCAAGGTTGAGGAAGACGATGCGCGCGCCCAGCACGTCGTTCAATCGCGAGAAGCACAACAGCGCAAGTAACGTGCCGAGCTGACGGCCAGCGCCGCGCGCGCCGACACCCTGCTGCCGGATCTGAGCGCGAAACCCTGCGCGGTGGCCCAGCTGCCTGCACAGTACAAGGCACCGGTGAGTACCGACCAGGTCGCCAGCTGCGGGGTGTCCATCAGGATCTGGGCGGCGAGCGGAACGGCAGTGACCATGTAGCCCGCGGCCAACCACAACAGATAACGGTGTCCGCGCACAGAGCGCCAACCAGCCAGCAGCGCCAACCCGAGCAGCAGGGAGGTGGCGGGGACCACGAGCGGGAAGTACTGTTCAGCGGTGGCGCTCAAGGGTCAAGCCACGTTCGGCGATTGGGACAGGCGGGGGCGAAGTATATGGGCAGGCTGGGCGCACGCGATGGTCGGCGCAGCGGTGGCGTGTCCGTGTACGCCGCCGCTACTGGCGAGTCTGCCGCTGGCCTGGGCCCTGGTCTCCTGCCACACGCTTCCTCCGCCAATGCCGGCTCCGGCGGCGTTGGCGGTTCGGGCGGGTATCGAACGCCGTATCCCGGCAGGCACCCGTGATCGTGGCGGATGGGCGGCCGATATCCAGGCGGTATTCGTCGCGCAGGCGATCACGCCCCATCCGGAAAACATCTGTGCGGTACTTGCGGTGATCGAGCAGGAGTCGGGCTGTCAGGCGGACCCGGCCGTGGCGGATCTGCCGCAGATCGCACAGCGCGAAATCGACCGGCGTGCCGCGTCATCGCATATTCCCGCGCTACTGGTTGACGCCGGGTTGAAGGTGAGGGCGGCAGATGGCCGCAGCTATGCCGAGCATCGGGCACGGGTGCGCACCGAGCGCGAGCTGAGCGCACTGTGGGAGGACATTATCGGTCGTGTGCCGCTGGGGGGCGCGCCTGTTCGCCGGCAAGAACCCGGTGCAGACCGGTGGTGCGATGCAGGTGGGTATCCCATTCGCCGAACGCCAGGCGCGCAGCTATCCGTGGCCGGTCCCCGGGAGCATCCGCAACGAGGTATTCACCCGCCGCGGCGTGCTGTACTTCGGCACCCTGCACCTGATTGGCTACACGACCCCGTATATACAGAAAGTGCACCGCTTCGCCGACTCCAACGCCGGCTGGTATGCCAGTCGCAATGCCGCGTTCCAGAAGGCGGTGGCCCTGGCCAGTGGCAGCACGCTGGCGTTGGATGGCGATCTGCTCGATCCTGGCGCGCCCATGGACGAGCACGTCCAGACCGAGCGCGCGTTGCGACGCCTGGCGCCGCAGCTGGGAATGGATGGCCGCACGATCCGCCGTGCGCTGGAACAGGGCGACCGCTTGCAGTTCAGTGACCGCGCGTTGCATGCCAAGCTGTTCGCACTGGCTCAAGCCAGCGCCTGCAAGCCGCTGCCACGGGTTCCCGGCATCCGCCTGGACAGCCCCAAGATCACCCGCGCGTTGACCACGCAGTGGTTCGCCAACCGGGTCGATGCGCGCTACCGGCAGTGTCTGCAACGTTGAAGCGCGCAACAGCGGTGCCGCCGCTGCCAGGCGGGCAACCGCCAGGGCTCAGGTGTTGGGAGGGTGGCGCGCCAGGGCGCGCGAGCCGGTGATGATCATGCGGATCATCTGGCTCATCTGTTCGATCAGCTCGGGATCTTTTTCCGCCGGCAGGTCCATCGCCGTGCCGCCCATGGCGAAGATGAGCCGGGTGATGGCCTTGGCCGCCAGCGCCGGCTCATAGAGGCTGGCACCGTCCAGAGCGGCCAGCCGCACCAGATCCACCCGCAGCTCGTCTTCGAAGTAACCCAGCTCGCGGTCCACCGCGTGCTTGAACGCATCCGTGCCGGCCGTGCCCTCACGCAGCAGCACATGCATCAGCCGGTCATCGGCGCGCAGCTGTTCCATGAAGGTTTCCACCGACAGCCGGATCACCCCGCGGTTGCTGTCGGCCGCGCGCAGACGCGCCTGGCCGATGATCGTGCGCAGCGAACGGCCGGCCAGATCGATCAGCGCCACGGTCAGTTCGTCCATGTCACGGAACTGGCGGTAGAACGAATTGGGGGCGATGCCGGCTTCGCGCGCTACCTCGCGCAGGCTCAGCGTGGAGACGCTGCGATGCGGCCCGACCAGGGACAGGGCCGCCGCCAGCAGGTCGTCACGCGAGATGGAGGCTTTGCGCGGAGTGTGCGCGTCATCGGCGGTCGGCAAGGGCAGGTCGTGGGTGGTCATCAGGCTCGGGCCGGTCAGGACAATGAATCATAGCCGGTATGGAGGGTATACACCTGTATACACAGGTGTGCGCTCATCCGTATAGTTCAGTCATGAGTGCCGTCTACCGCAATGCCGCGCCGCCGCCGATTCACTGGTTCAGTGAAGGCTTCTTCGATTTCTGGTCCACCCGCGTGCATCCGCTGTGGACGCTGCGGCGTCCGCTGGCGCGTCTGGTCGGGCGTACGGCCGCCAGCGCCGATGCGGTAACGCTGGAATTGCAGCCCAATCGCCACTTCGACGGTCTGCTGCCCGGCCAGCACGTCAATCTGGGCGTGGAAGTGGACGGGCGCCTGCTCACCCGCAGCTACAGTCCGACGCCGCTGGCCAATGGCCGGCTGGCGATTACCGTCAAGGCGATCCCCGGAGGCAAAGTCAGCCAGCACCTGGCCCGTGAGGCCGCACTGGGCGAGGTTTTCAGCCTCGGCCAGGCGTTCGGCGAGATGACCGTCCCGGCCACTCCCGGCCAGCGCCTGCTGCTGCTGGCCGCCGGCAGTGGTATCACCCCGATGCGGGCGTTGCTGCGCCAGCTGGCCGATGCCGGCATGCCGGCCCCGGTGGACCTGGTGTACTGGGCCCGGCGCAGGGAAGAGCTGTGCTTTGTCGATGAACTCCAGGCGCTGACGGCCCGGCATCCGGACTTCGGCCTGCATCTGGCGCTGACCCGCGACCCTGCCGCGCCCGCCGCGCGCGTGGACCAGTGGTCGTTCGCCGGCATCGAGGATCTGGGCAACGCCCGGGTACTGGCCTGTGGCCCGGCCGGCTTTGTCGAGGCGGCGCGCATGCGCCTGCACGACCAGGTGGCCAGGTTTGAAAGCGAGGCGTTCAGCCTGCCGGTCCTGCCCGAGGTGGAGCAGGGCACGGTGCAGGTGGAACTGCGCCACAGCGGCCGCACGCTTACCGTGGCGCGCGGCACCCCGCTGCTGCAGGCCCTGGAAGCGCAGGGCATCCAGCCGGCCAGCGGCTGCCGCATGGGGATCTGCAATACCTGCGTCTGCGGCAAGGTCGCCGGCGTCACCCGTCATACGTTGACCGGCGAGTACGCCGGCGAGCCGTCCGTTCCGCTGAAGCTGTGCGTGAGCAGCGCTAGCACCGATCTGATCCTGGAGCTTTAAGCGATGTCCTCCGTGAAAAACCGTGCACTCTCGTCGCGCGAGCTGCAGGCCTTCGGTGACGAACTGGATGCGCTGCGTGCGCGCCACTTCGCCACCCTCGGCGGCAGCGACGCGCGCTATATCCGCAAGGTGGTGGCCGCGGTGCGCTGGACCGGCGTGGCCGGCCGCGCGTTGCTGTTCCTCGGCGCCTTCGTGCACAGCGTGCTGGTCCCGGCGTGGATCGCCGGCGTGCTGCTGCTGGCACTGTCCAAGATCCTGGAAAACATGGAGCTGGCACACAACGTCATCCATGGCCAGTACGACTGGATGGGCGATCCGGCGCTGCAGGGCAAGACCTACGAATGGGACATCGTCGGCACCTCGGAGAACTGGCGCAAGACCCACAACTTCCGCCACCACACCTATACCAACGTGCGCGGACTCGATGACGACATCGGCTATGGCCTGCTGCGCATCTTCCCCGAGCAGCGCTGGCACCCGTTCTTCCTGACCCAGCCGTTCGTGGCGGTGGTGTTCGCGTTGCTGTTCGAATGGGGCATCGCCATCCAGGACCTGCGCATCGGCCGGGTGCTGGCCGGCAAGATGACCCTGAAGCAGCTGTGGCGGCAGGCGCGCCCGGTCGGCCGCAAGATCAGCAAGCAGATGCTCAAGGACTATGTGCTGTTCCCCGCGCTGGCCGGCCCGTTCTTCCTGCCGGTGCTGCTGGGCAACGTGGCGGCCAACCTCATCCGCAACGTGTGGACCTATGTGGTGATCTTCTGCGGCCACTTCACCGCCGATGCCGAAACCTTCCCCAAGGAATGCGTGCGCAATGAAAGCCGCGGCCACTGGTACCTGCGCCAGCTGCGCGGCTCGTCCAACCTGACCGGCGGCAAGTGGATGGACGTGATGACCGGCAACCTCAGCCACCAGATCGAACACCATTTCTATCCGGATATCCCCGCCAACCGCTATGCGGCGATGGCGGTGGAAGTGAAGGACATCTGCGCCCGCTATGGCCAGCACTACAACACCGGTTCGATGCCACGCCAGTTCGGCCAGGTGATGTGGCGCATCCTGCGCCACGCCTTCCCCAGCAAACCGGCACGCCGCGAGCCGTTGCCGGCTGGTGCGCAGCTGGACGCCGGCTGAGACACCCTCACCGACGCCGCCTCCGGGCGGCGTCGGTGTTTACGGCAGCAGGCCCTGCGCGCACAGTACCGGCGCCTCATCGGTGGAATCCTCGGCCGGATAGCGCAAACCGGCGTGGCCGGCCTGCCTGGCCAGCGCCCACACGATGGTTTCACCGGCCGGCAGCGTCTCGGGCTGGCGCGCATAGAGCGGATCATCGAACGCGATACACGGGTTCACCAGCGTCCAGTCGCGGGCCCGGAACGCGGCCACGATCTCGCCCAGCGCGTCGGCATTGATCTGGTTGGTATGCAACCGCAGCACATGCGCCGGGCTGCGCCCCAGCGTGGTGACGGCCAGCGCCTCGTAGTAGCTGGCGCGGTCCAGCAGGTGCTGGATATAGGCGCGCTTCACCCGGCTGGCCCTGTCAGTGTCGCCCTTGGCAATGTGCGCCGCATACACCTGGTCGTAGTACCCGTCGCTGGCGTCGATGGAAACCGGCGCGGCGCGGTAGCCGTGGGCCTGCATCCAGGCGCGCATGCCGTCGCGGCGCTCGACGCTGTTGCCTTCTTTCAGATAGGGAAAGCGCAACAACGGCACCCTGTTCGGATAACTCCCGAACACCGCGTCGGTCCGATCCACATCGGCGATGAACCCGGCCAGGGTGATCGAAGGCAGGGACAGGCTGCGGTGCGAGGCGGTGTGGTTGCCGATGGCGTGGCCGGCCTCGGCCCATTGCCGGATCAGCGCCAGTCCTTGGCCTTCCCCGGTGCGGGCCAGCGAGGGAAATGCCATGGCGGTGAGCTCGGCTTGACGCAGGCCGGCGAGGATCTGTGCACTCCACCGCGGCGCGTGGGGTTCGGTGTCGGGGTTCAAACCATCGTCAAACGTCAGGCCCAGCTGTTGCGCGCCGGCCATGAGAAAGGCGGCGCTGAGGGTCAGCAACTTCAAGATTCGCAACAGCAGCGGCATGGGGCTGGGCCGTCATGAAGCGGGGCGGCACCGGAGTGTAGCTGCCGTGCACAGAAGGCTGGCCATGACCGCCTGCTTACAACCGCAGTGATAAACCATTGCCTTAGCGCAATCGCTGCCGCGGGTGGCGATCGTCCTGTCTATCCGAACGGGAGACGCCCGATGCCGGGCAAGAACACGATCTGCCTGTGGTACGACCACGCCGCGCTGGAGGCGGCCAGCTTCTATGCGGCGACCTTTCCCGACAGCCGCGTCACCGCTGTCCATCGCGCTCCCGACGACTACCCGGCCGGCATGCGCGGCGAACTACTAACGGCGCCGGGGCACCCGGGACCGTTCAGAACGTCAGCTGCGCGACCACCGTAAGGGTGACTGACGGGTAGCGGCCAAAGGAGCAGCGGATCGCCATCGCTTCGCCGGCGCGGCCGGAAGGGACTGTGGTGTGCGCGCAGGCGAAGCCCGGTACGCCGAAGTCCATGGGCCGGGCGTCCGGATCGGTGCGCGTCTGGCAGTGCTCCACCAGCACCCGCGACACCGCCAGACTGTCGCGGGGCGCTCCGGCGTGGGCGAATGGCGCCAGCGCCAGGCTGCAGACCAGCAAGCCCGGGCGGAATTTGAAGGGAGGCTTCATCAGGTTCGACATCGCACGATGGGGGCATGTTTTCCGGCACGTTCGCGCTCGAACCAGCCGGCGCGGTGCATCCCGGAAAGGGATGTGCGACCGTCATGTTTTCGACCGCTGGCAGATTTTCTAAAGTGCGCTGTGGCGGCGACAGCGTGCGATTCCCTTTACTGTTCCGGTCCATGCCTTGATCAGCCGGGCGTGGCAGTCGGCCCCGGAGCCACCCCTGTGGCCGCATGGCGCCGAGGGGGCGAGCGGTGAGGGGATTGGCCGGGCCGCACCCGGCCGGTTCCTTCCGGTCATGACCCGTCAACGGCCAGTGGCGGCCGTTTTCCGGTCGGCGACGACCGGTTTTTGCTCGCGCGCGACCATTTTCTGCTCGACGTCGAGCGATATATGGTCGACGCCGACCATTTTCTGGTCGTGCACGAGCGATTTATGGTCGCAGTCGAGCGATTATTGGTCGATTGTTCTGAAAACGTATCTAATTGCCTCGGCCTAGGGCGTAAGTGGACGCCGGTAGCGCAAAAGATCGGCAACAGCAACGCCGGGGAGGGTAGGGCGCAGCAATGTTGTGCTGGCGCTTTTGACTTTCCCCAGCCGTGAAAGCATGCCGAGCATCGCAGCGGATCGGGGGAGAAAGGCGCGGGTGTCTGAGCGCAGCGAGTTCCGCGCCGCCCCGATCCGCGAGAAGCGCAGGGCACCGATGCGGCTTCATCGCATCGGCATGCGTCCGGCGTAAGCGGTTTGGTGACTTTTGCCGCGTCAAAAGTCACCCGGTTGCGACAGCAAACGGAACGCCTTTGATCTTGATCTTCCGTTCGCGCTGGAACGAAGCTGGGTTGATAAGGCCACCCCAGCCTACGGCTCTATGGATAAAAGAGCGCCAGACAAAAGGGCAGCCCGGAGGCTGCCCTTTATGGGATATCCGATTATGGGGAGGTGATTGCACAACCTCCCCGTGGTCAAATCAGCCAAGAATCCCCGGCAGGTCCAACCCCTTTTCCTTCGCACACTCGATGGCGATCTCATAACCCGCATCGGCGTGGCGCATCACGCCGGTGCCGGGGTCGTTCCACAGCACGCGGGCGATGCGCTTGTCCGCTTCCTCGCTGCCGTCGCAGACGATGACCACGCCGGAATGCTGCGAGTAGCCCATGCCGACGCCACCGCCGTGGTGCAGGCTCACCCACGTGGCGCCGCCGGCGACGTTGAGCATGGCGTTGAGCAGCGGCCAGTCGGAGACGGCGTCGGAGCCGTCCTTCATCGCTTCGGTCTCGCGGTTGGGCGAGGCGACGCTGCCGCTGTCCAGATGGTCGCGGCCGATCACTACCGGCGCGCTCAGCTCCCCGTTGCGGACCATCTCGTTGAAGGCCAGGCCCAGCTTGTGGCGCAGGCCCAGACCGACCCAGCAGATGCGCGCCGGCAGGCCCTGGAAGGCGATGCGCTCGCGCGCCATGTCCAGCCAGCGGTGCAGGTGCGGATCATCGGCGATGATCTCCTTGACCTTGGCATCGGTCTTGTAGATGTCTTCCGGGTCGCCGGACAGCGCGACCCAGCGGAACGGGCCGACGCCGCGGCAGAACAGCGGGCGCACGTAGGCCGGCACGAAACCGGGGAAGTCGAAGGCGTTCTTCAGGCCCTCGTCGAAGGCCATCTGGCGGATGTTGTTGCCGTAGTCCACGGTCGGGACGCCGGCGGCGTGGAAAGCCAGCATTGCCTCCACGTGCACGCGCATCGCCGCCTTGGCGGCGTCACGAACCATCGAAGGGTTGGCCTGCTGTTCGGTGAGCCACTGCTCGACGGTCCAGCCGATCGGCAGGTAGCCGTGCACCGGATCGTGCGCGCTGGTCTGGTCGGTGACGGCGTCCGGACGCACGCCGCGGCGTACCAGCTCGGGCAGGATCTCGGCGGCGTTGCCGAGCAGCGCGATGGATTTGGCTTCGCCGCTGGCGGTGTACCTGGCGATACGCGTCAGCGCATCGTCGATGTCGGTGGCCTGCTCGTCCACGTAACGGGTACGCAGGCGGAAATCGATGCTGCTCTGGCGGCATTCGATGGTCAGCGAGCAGGCGCCGGCCAGCGAGGCAGCCAGCGGCTGCGCACCGCCCATGCCGCCCAGCCCGGCGGTGAGGATCCACTTGCCGGTCAGGCTGCCGCCGTAGTGCTGGCGGCCCATCTCGACGAAGGTCTCGTAGGTGCCTGGACGATGCCCTGACTGCCGATGTAGATCCAGCTGCCGGCGGTCATCTGCCGTACATCATCAAGCCTTTCTTATCGAGCGCGTTGAAGTGCTCCCAGTTGGCCCAGTGCGGCACCAGGTTGGAGTTTGCGATTAGCACGCGCGGGGCATCGGGGTGGGTGGGGAACACGCCGACCGGCTTGCCCGACTGCACCAGCAGAGTCTGGTTGTCGTCCAGCCGCTTGAGGGTTTCCAGGATCCTGTCGTAGCTCTCCCAGTCGCGCGCGGCGCGGCCGATGCCGCCGTAGACCACCAGCGAGGCCGGGTCTTCGGCCACTTCGGCGTCGAGGTTGTTCTGCAGCATGCGGAACGGCGCTTCGGTCTGCCAGGACTTGCAGTTGAGTGTGGCGCCGCGCGGCGCGCGCGGGCTGCGGGAAGGGTCGTGGCGGGTCGTCATCAATCTCTCCGGGAAGCAAAGTTCAGGCAGGCGCGCAGCACCTGTTGCAGGGTGTCGCGCACCGCGGTGGCGGCGGGCAGGGGCGTAGGGCGTGGGCCAGCTGTGTACTTCCACATCGCCCGGCGCCGGCTCGTGCATGTAGCCGCGGCAGGCCAGCTCCATCTGCAAGGTGTGCACGCCGGCGGGCACGTTGCTGTAGTGGCGGGTGATCCAGCCGCCCTTGAAGCGGCCGTTGCGCACATGGCCCAGGCCGCTCAGCGCGCACAGGTTCTCGACCACATCGGCCAGCGCGTTGTCGCAGGCCGTGTCCGGCTCGCCGGTGGGGCCGGCGGTGCCGAGGTTGAACTGCGGCAGCTGGCCGTCGAACAGGTGCGGGATGTTCGAGCGGATCGAGTGCGCGTCGTACACCACCACGGTGCCGTGGTCGGCGTGCAGGCGCGCGATCTCGGCTTCCAGCGCGGCGTGGTACGGCATGAAATATGTGTCGCGGCGACGGGCGATCTCGGCCGCGTCCGGTTCGCAGCCGTCGCGGTACAGCGGCTGGTTGTCGAAGGTGGTCAGCGGGCACAGGCCGGTGGTGTTCTGCCCCGGATACAGGCTCACCCCGGAGGGATCACGGTTGACGTCGATCACCGAGCGCGAGATGGCGGTGCGCACCGTGGTGGCGCCCAGCTCGCGGGCGAAGGCGTACAGCGTGTGCACCCACCAGTCGGCATCACGACGCGCGAGCCACGGCGAGACGAACTGCCCGGCCAGTTCGGCGGGCAGTCCGGTGCCGGTATGGGGGAAGCTGACGATCAGCGGCGCGGTGCCGCGATGGATCTGCAACCACGCCGGCGCGGCGCTCATGACACGGGCTCCACATGCGGCAGCACCGCGTCCAGGCCGTGGGCGAGGGCGCCGCTACGCACCAGTTCAGTGGCGGCGACCATATCCGGATGGAAATAGCGGTCGTCCTGCAGCGTCGGCACCTGTGCGCGCAGCGTGGCGCGCACGGCCTCCAGCGCCGGGCTGGAGGTCAGCGGGGCATGGAAGTCGCAGCCCTGCGCGGCGGCCAGCAGTTCGATGCCGACCACGTTGGCGGCGTTCTCGGCCATCGCCAGCAGGCGGCGCGCGCCATGTGCGGCCATCGAGACATGGTCTTCCTGGTTGGCCGAGGTCGGGATCGAATCGACGCTGGCCGGATAGGCTCGCTGCTTGTTCTCCGACACCAGCGCCGCGGCGGTGACCTGCGGAATCATGAAGCCGGAGTTGAGGCCGGGCTTGGGGGTGAGGAAGGCCGGCAGGCCGGACAGCGCCGGATCCACCAGCATCGCGGTGCGGCGCTCGCTGATCGAGCCGATCTCGCAGATCGCCATGGCCAGCATGTCGGCGGCGAAGGCCACCGGCTCGGCGTGGAAGTTGCCGCCGCTCAGCGCCTCGCCGGTGTCGGTGAACACCAGCGGGTTGTCGGACACGCCGTTGGCCTCGATCTCCAGCGTGGTCGCGGCCTGGCGCATCACGTCGAACGCGGCGCCCATGACCTGCGGCTGGCAGCGCAGGCAGTACGGATCCTGCACGCGCACATCGTTGTCGCGGTGGGATTCGCGGATGGCCGAGCCGCTCATCAGCTGGCGCAGGCTGGCGGCGGTGGCGATCTGCCCGCGCTGGCCACGGATGGCGTGGATGCGCGGATCGAACGGAGTGTCCGAGCCCTTGGCCGCTTCCACCGACAGCGCGCCGGTAACCAGCGCGGCCTGGAAGACGGTTTCGATCTCGAACAGGCCGGCCAGCGCGTAGGCGGTCGAATACTGGGTGCCGTTGAGCAGGGCCAGACCCTCCTTGGCGCCGAGCGTGAGCGCGGCCTGGCCGATGCGGGCCAGTGCTTCGGTGGCCGGCATCCGCACGCCATCGACGAAGGCCTCGCCCACGCCGATCATCACCGTGGCCAGATGCGACAGCGGGGCCAGGTCGCCGGAAGCGCCGACCGAGCCCTGGCATGGAATGACCGGAATGAAGTCGTGCTGCAGGAATGTTTCCAGCAGTGCCAGCGTTTTGGGCTGGATGCCCGAAGCGCCCTGGGCCAGGCTGGTGAGCTTGAGCGCCATCATCAGCCGCACCACGTTGGCCGGCATCGGCTCGCCCACACCGGCGGCATGGGACAGCACGATATTGCGCTGCAGGGTTTGTAGGTCCTCGCGCTCGATACGCACGCTGGCCAGCTTGCCGAAGCCGGTGTTGATGCCGTAGACCGGCGCGCCCTTGGCGACGATGGCCTCGACCACCTGCGCGCTGCGCAGCACCGCGGCCTGTGCGGCCGGGTCCAGCTGGACGCGCGCGCCTAGGTAGATCTGCCGCCACTGCGAAAGCGGCACGTGGCCGGGGCGAAGGGTCAGGGTCGTGCTCATGTGTTCTCCGGAGTCGTACTTATGCAGGCTGACCGCGCCAGACGCGCGCGTGCAGCGGATTGAAGCCGATGCGATAGACCAGATCGGCCGGCGCTCGATGTCCCAGATCGCTAGATCGCAATCGAATCCGGCGGCCAGACGGCCAAGCCGGTCCTGGCGGCCGAGCGCGCGCGCCGCTTCGCGGGTGAAGCCGGCAATGCACTCGTCCACGGTCATGCGGAACAGCGTGGCGGCCATGTTCATGGCCAGCAGCGGACTGGTCAGCGGCGAGGTGCCGGGGTTGGAATCGGTGGCCAGTGCCATCGGCACGCCGGCGGCACGCAGTTTCTGGATCGGGGGCAGGGTGGTATCTCGGGTGAAATAGAACGCGCCGGGCAGCAGCACCGCCGTGGTGCCGGCCGCGCGCATGGCGGTGATGCCGGCCTCATCCAGGTGTTCGATATGGTCGGCCGACAGCGCACCAAAGCGGGCGGCCAGTTCGGCACCATGCTGGTTGCTCAACTGCTCGGCGTGGATCTTGATCGCCAGCCCGTGCCGCTGCGCGGCCTCGAACACCTGCTGCGCCTGGGCGGCGGAGAAGCCGATGTTCTCGCAGAACACATCGACCGCTTCGGCCAGCCCTTCGGCGGCGATGGCCGGGATCATCACCGCGCAGACTTCATTGATATAGGCCTGCGCCTCGTGGCCCGGTGGCACCGCGTGGGCGCCGAGGAAGGTGGGCACCACTTCGACCTTGCGCAGCTGGCCCAGTTGGCGCGCCACCCGCAGCTGGCGGGCTTCATCGTCCAGGGTGAGGCCATAGCCGGATTTGATCTCGAGGGTGGTGATGCCTTCGGCCAGCATCGCGTCCAGTCGCGGCAGGCTGGCGGCGATCAGCGCGGCCTCATCGGCGGCGCGGGTGGCG
>NZ_BAZI01000007.1 GCF_001310775.1 Stenotrophomonas pictorum JCM 9942 | reverse complement strand
CCTGCGCGGCGGGCAGACCCTGTACGGCCGCTACTGGGGTGGCGCCCCGCTGCCCGGCCTGCACTTCGAGACCTGCTACTACCAGGGCATCGAGTACTGCCTGCGCGAAGGCTTGCAGCACTTCGAACCGGGCGCCCAGGGCGAGCACAAACTGGCGCGTGGCTTCCTGCCGACCGAAGTGCACAGCCGACACTGGATCGCCCACCCCCGGTTCCGCGAGGCGCTGCGCGACTGGTGCCTGCGGGAGCATGAGGACGTGACCCGCTATGCAGAGGCACTGCGGCACCACGGCCCCTTCAGATCCACGGAAGATGCCGGATGAGCCGCCACCACCCCTACCTGCTGGGCGAGGCGAGCGACTCACCGTTCCCGCCCGCCGAACTGGCGCTGCGCGAACCCGACGGCCTGCTTGCTGTCGGCGGCGACCTGTCCCCCGTGCGCCTGCTCAATGCCTATGCCGGCGGAATCTTCCCCTGGTTTTCCCATGGCCAGCCGCTGTTGTGGTGGTCACCCGCCCCCCGCATGGTGTTCCATACCAAGCAGCTCCACCTGTCCTCGCGTTTCCGTCGCAGCCTGCGCGCGTCGCCATGGCAGATCCGGGCGGATACCGCCTTCCCGGAGGTGATGCTTGCCTGCGCGCAGGCGCCTCGCCCCGGCCAGGATGGCACGTGGATCACCCCGGACATGCATCACGCCTATGTCGCGCTGCACCACCTGGGCCATGCGCATTCGGTCGAGGTGTACGAGGCCGAGAAGTTGGTCGGCGGCATCTATGGCGTGGCCATTGGCCGCATGTTCTTCGGTGAAAGCATGTTCAGTGCACGCAGCGGCGGATCGAAGGTGGCATTGGCAGCGCTGGCGGCGACGCTGGCCCGCTGGGGCTGGCCGCTGATCGACGCCCAGGTGGAAAACCCCCACCTGGTAAGGATGGGGGCGACGCATCTGGGGCGGGCAGAGTTCCTCCAGCACGTGCGCCGTCTGGCGCATGAACCGGGCAAGATCGGCTCGTGGGCGCCATATTTCGGCGACATTCCGGCCTCGACGCTGGCCCGCCCTGCCGCCCCTTAACGCAAACTTTGCATGATTCGGCGCGACGGCGTAAAATGCCCGCCCTTAGGCCCGCAAAGGCCGTCCGCAGAACCGCACAGGACTACATGTCGAAAGACGACTCCATTGAGTTCGAAGGCACCGTCAGCGAGACGTTGCCCAACACCACTTTCCGCGTTCGCCTGGAAAATGGGCATGAGATCATTGCCCACATCTCCGGCCGCATGCGCAAGAACTACATCCGCATCCTGACCGGCGATCGCGTCAAGGTCGAGATGACGCCATACGACCTGACCAAGGGCCGTATCACCTACCGCATGAAGTAAGGCGGCAGGCCGGGCGTATGCCTGAAAAGCCAGCCTTGCGCTGGCTTTTTGCGTTGCTTTTCGCCGCTTGCCCACAGCGCTCCGGATACAACAGCGGCGGCCGTAGCCGCCGCTGTTCAAACCCGAAAAGAGGCGCCGGGCGTTACACCGTGGCCGGCAGCAGATGTTCGGGTTCGGCCTCGGTTTGCACCACCAGCTCGCCGTCGCGAACGTCGATGCTGACCTTGCCGCCGCCAACCAGCTTGCCGAACAGCAGCTCGTCCGCCAACGGACGCTTGATCCTGTCCTGGATCACCCGGTTCATCGGACGCGCCCCCATTTCCGGATCGAATCCGTGTTGCGCCAGCCAGTCGCGGGCCGCCGGGGTCGCCGACAGCGACACATGCTTGTCCTGCAACAGCATCTCCAGCTCGATCAGGAACTTGTCCACCACCCGCAGGATGTGTTCGAAGCCCAGCGGCTGGAACTGCACCACCGCATCCAGGCGATTGCGGAACTCCGGGGTGAAGCTCTTGCGGATCACCTCCATCGCATCGGTCGCGTGATCCTGCTTGGTGAAACCGATCGAGCGGCGGGCGGCCTGTGCCGCACCGGCATTGGTGGTCATCACCAGGATCACGTTCTTGAAGTTGGCTTCACGGCCATTGGTGTCGGTAAGAATGCCGCGATCCATGACCTGCAGCAGGATGTTGAAGATGTCCGGGTGGGCTTTTTCCACTTCATCCAGCAGCAGGACGCAATGCGGGGTCTTCACGATTTTCTCCGTGAGCAGCCCGCCCTGGTCGAAGCCGACGTAACCCGGAGGCGCGCCGATCAGGCGGCTGACCGAGTGCGGCTCCATGTACTCGGACATGTCAAAGCGCACCAGCTCGATCCCCAGCTGCAACGCCAGCTGACGGGTGACTTCGGTCTTGCCCACGCCGGTCGGGCCGGCAAACAGGAAGTTGCCGATCGGCTTGTCCGGATTGCCCAGCCCGGAGCGCGACAGTTTGATCGCCGAGGCGAGGCTGTCGATGGCCGGATCCTGGCCGAAGATCACCATCTTCAGATTGCGCTCAAGGTGCTTGAGCACATCCTTGTCGGTGGCGGTGACCTGCTTGGCCGGAATGCGTGCCATCTTGGCGATGATCGCCTCGATCTCCTCGGTATCGATACGCTGTTTACGCTGATCTTCCGGCAGCAACCGCTGCCGCGCACCCGCCTCGTCGATGACGTCGATGGCTTTGTCGGGCAACAGACGGTCGCCGATGTGCTTGACCGAAAGATCCACCGCGGCCTGCAGCGCATCATCGGCATAGGTCACGCTGTGGTGCGCCTCGTATTTGGGACGCAGCCCCTTGAGGATTTCATACGCCTCGCCCACGGTCGGTTCGACGATGTCGATCTTCTGGAAACGCCGCGCCAGCGCACGGTCCTTCTCGAAGATGCCGCGGTATTCCTGGAACGTGGTCGAGCCGATGCACCGCAACTCGCCCGAGGCCAGTGCCGGCTTGATCAGATTGGAGGCGTCCATGGTGCCGCCCGAGGCCGACCCGGCGCCGATGATCGTGTGGATCTCATCGATGAACAGCACCGCGTCGGGAATCTTCTTCAACGCGCTGATCACGCCCTTGAGCCGTTTCTCGAAGTCACCGCGATACTTGGTGCCGGCCACCAGCGCGCCAAGGTCAAGCGAGTAGATCACCGCATTGGCCAGCACCTCCGGCACCTCGCCATCGACGATGCGCTTAGCCAATCCCTCGGCGATGGCGGTCTTGCCCACGCCGGCCTCTCCGACATACAGCGGATTGTTCTTGCGGCGACGGCACAGCACCTGGATGGTCCGCTCGATCTCGTCGCGCCGCCCGACCAGCGGATCGATCCGCCCGGCACGGGCCAGCTCATTGAGGTTGCTGGCATAGTCGGTCAGCGCATCGCCCTTGGATTCGGGGTCGGCCCCCTCGCTCCGTCCCTCGCCCTCGATCGAAGAGGAGGAATCGTCCTCCTCACCCATTTTTGCAACGCCATGGGACAGGTAGTTGACGATATCCAGCCGGGTGACGTCCTGCTGGTTGAGATAGTAGACCGCGTGCGAATCCTTCTCACCGAAGATCGCCACCAGCACATTGGCGCCGGTGACCTCCTTCTTGCCGGAGGACTGCACGTGGTAGACCGCACGCTGCAACACCCGCTGGAAACCCAGGGTCGGCTGGGTGTCACGCCCATCGTCATCGGCCAGCCGCGACACGGAGGTTTCCACCGCCTGCTCCAACTCCTGGTGCAGGCGGTCCAGATCCGCTCCGCATGCCTTCAGCACGGCTTGGGCCGACGGATTTTCCAACAAGGCGAGCAGCAGGTGCTCGACCGTCATGAATTCGTGACGAGCCTCGCGAGCGCGCTTGTAGCACTGACCAATCGTCTGCTCGAGGTCTTTACTGAACATTGGGAACTCCGAATCCGGTTGGAGACAATATGCGGCCTGACAGCGGAATTTTCATCACCCTACCGGATGGCCGTGTTTAAGCGGCGTTAGCATGAAACCCCTCTGCTGGAATGACTGATGGGCAGCCAACATCTGCAACGCTGGCAGCTGCGCTCCGTTGGCGCGCCCATTGTCATGCGCGTCGCGGGCCTGCTGCCGGTACTGACGCAAACAGGCACGCCCGCCATGCTGAAACAGCCGCTCTCCTGCAGCATTACCGCCGGCCGCGGCCGCCCTCGGCTCTGGAATGGGGATGGCGCGATACGCCCGCTGGCCAGTGACGGCGCGACGATGCTGCTGGAACACATCGTTCCCGGGAAGCCGCTGCGCGATCTTCCGGTGGAGGGCGCAGATCGGGACGCCACGGTGATCTTGTGCGATGTCGCCGCAAAGTCGCACAGCCGCATCGCCGTAGAAGCACACCGCCGGCACTGACTCCACTGCGGCACTGGTTCGGCGCCCTGCGGCATCCTCACGTATCGCAGCACGGGTTGCTGTGGCAGTGCTTGCCCGTGCCGCCCAGCTTCTTGCGCAACCGGGGAACCCGATCGCACTTCAGGGCGACCTTCATCATGACAATGTCCTGGATGGCGGGGCCCGCGGCTGGCTGGCGATTGCCCCCAAGGGCCTGCTCGGGGAGCCCGGCTTCGACTACGCCCCGCTGTTCCTGAACCCGGATCTGTGTGTCGCAGGGCGGCGATTTTCCACCTATGAGCGGAATTCCAATGAGCGGAATTCCAACGCACGGCTGATCCAGGTCAGCCACCACCCCGGCATCGCGCAACAGCGATTGCTGCAGTGGATTGCGGTCTACGCGGTCCTGTCTGCCTGCTGGCTCATCGAAGATTGCCAGGACGCCTCTACATCAGTCTTTCCACCGCCAAGCTGGCCCTGGCCCGCGAAGCCGGCTGAGCAGCCTCAGGCCTGCTCCATCGTGCACAGCAGCGGATGCTGGTTCATACGGGAGAACTCGTTGACCTGGGCGACCTTGGTTTCGGCTACTTCGCGGGTGTACACCCCGCAGATGCCGCGGCCGCGGGTATGGACATGCAGCATCACCTGGGTGGCCTGGTCCAGGCTCATCGAGAAAAAGTTCTGCAACACCACCACCACGAAGTCCATCGGGGTGTAGTCGTCATTGAGCAGCATCACCTGATACTGCGGCGGCGGGGCGATCTGCGGCTTTCCCGGCGCAACCAGTACGCCGTGCTCGCTCTCGTGTTGGGTCTTCTGGGACATCGCCAGATTATAGCTTTTCACCCTTCCCGATTGGACGCGCCCCCCCTGCCCCCGCACAATTTGCAGGTCATCCACATTCCTGCAGGGGAAGCATGAAGCAGATCGTATTGGCCGCCGCACTGGCTGGCATCTTGACCGGCACTTGCGGCGCGGCGTTCGCCGCCGGGCCGGACCGCGCCGTGGGCCGCCTGCTCGACGGGCTGGAATACAAGTATGAAATCGACGAAGACGGCGATTACAAACTGGTATTCGACATGGAAAACGACCGCAGTCAGCTGGTGTTCGTGCGCTCCTCGGTGGAAACCTATGGCAGCCACCACATCCGTGAAATCTGGTCGCCGGGCTACAAGTCGCCAGGACCACAGTTCCCGGCGCTGATCGGCAACCGCCTGCTGGAAGACTCCAACGAATCCAAGCTCGGCGCCTGGGTCAAGCAGGGGGACATGGCCATGTTCGTCGTCAAGATCGATGCCGACGCCTCGGCCGAAGTGCTCAGCGACGCCATCGATGCGGCCTGCAAGAGCGCCGATGCAATTGAACTGGAACTGACGTCCAAGGACGAGTACTGAGCGTGAACGCATTGCAGTCCCAGCGATGGGCGCCACATGTCACCGTGGCCACCGTGGTCTCCCGCGCAGGGCAACTGCTGCTGGTGGAAGAGGTAAAACAGGGTCGCAGGCTGCTGAACCAGCCGGCCGGCCACTTGGAACCGGGCGAAAGCCTGCTGGACGCGGCGGTGCGCGAAACCCGCGAAGAAACCGGCTGGGACGTGCGGCTGACCGCCTTCATCGGTACCTACCAGTGGCAGGCCGATGACGGCACGCCCTTCCTGCGCTTCGCCTTTGCCGCCAAACCGCTCCACCATCACGCCGCACAGGCGCTGGATGCCGGAATCATCCAGGCCTTGTGGCTGCCGCCGGAAGCCATCCAGGCCGAGATGGAACGGCTGCGCAGCCCGCTGGTCTGGCGCACGGTCGCCGACTGGCTGGCCGGGCAACGCCACCCCCTGTCGCTGCTGAGGCAGATCCCATGAGCACACCGGATATTGTCGTAGGCGTCTCCGGCGGCGTGGATTCCTCGGTCGCGGCGCTGATGCTGGTACAGCAGGGGCTTCCGGTCGCGGGGCTGTTCATGCAGAACTGGGCCGACGACGGCAGCGGCCACTGCCGGGCTGAAGACGATCGACGCGATGCGGTCGCCGTCTGCGGACGGCTGGGTATCCCGTTCCATTTCCGCGACTTCTCCAGCGAATACTGGGAAGGGGTGTTCGAGCACTTCCTGGCCGAATACGCGGCCGGTCGGACGCCCAACCCGGACGTACTGTGCAACCGGGAGGTGAAGTTCAAGCACTTCCTGGAGGCGGCCCGCGACCTGGGCGCCGAGCGGATCGCCACCGGCCATTACGCACAGGTGGACCAGCACCGTGGGCGCTGGCGCCTGCTGCGCGGCGCCGACCGCGGCAAGGATCAAAGCTACTTCCTGCACCAGCTGGGGCAGGAACAACTGGCGGCCACCCTGTTCCCGATCGGCCATCTGGAAAAGAGCCAGCTGCGTCGCATCGCCCGCGATGCCGGATTGCAGACCCATGCCAAAAAGGACTCCACGGGCATCTGCTTCATCGGTGAACGCGATTTCCGCGAGTTCCTGGGCCAGTATCTGCCCGCGCGGCGCGGCGAGATCCGCGATCCCGACGACCAGGTCATCGCCACCCATCCCGGCGTTTTCTATTTCACCCTTGGCCAGCGCGAAGGGCTGAATATCGGCGGCGTGCGCGGCCGGCCGGCGGCCCCCTGGTTCGTGGTCGGCAAGGACGTGGCACGCAACATCCTGTACGTCGACCAGGGGCACGACAGTGCCTATCTGCAGTCGAACTGGCTGCGCAGCGAACCGATGCACTGGATTTCAGGGGCGCCTCCGGCGACGGAATTCGAATGCAGCGCACAGACCCGCTATCGGCAGCCGGACGAGCCGTGTACCGTGCGGGTGCGTGACGACGGTACGCTGGATGTGCATTTCGCAGGCCCGCAACGGGCGGTGACCCCCGGACAGTCACTGGTGCTCTATGACGGCATGGAATGTCTGGGCGGGGCGGTGATCGCCGCCACCAATGCACCGCTGGAGCGCCGTCTGGGCGCGCCACCTTCCCCTTGAGAGGTAACCATGAGTTTTTCGTTTGACGACCGCGTACTGGCGCTGGCCGGCATTGCCCAGGCCCTGCAGCAGGTCCGCCGTATCGCCGAAACCGGCCATTCCGAAGCGGCCATCGTACGCACGGCGATGGACAGTGTCATGCGGCTCGATGCGCCCGAACCTGCTGCGGTGTATGGCAGCGCCAGGCACGTGGAGCCTGGCCTGCGCCTGTTGCGCGACTATTTCCGCAACCAGGGCAAGGACGAATTGTTGCCGCGCCTGGCGTTGTCGGTGATGCAGCTGGAGCGCCGCTTCGTACGTGAGGCCTCGACCGTGGACAAGGTGCAGGCGGGGGTGCGCCGGGCCGCGGCGCGGGCGCAGGAGCTCGGCGAAAGCAACCACCCCGACGTGCTCTTGGCCATGGGCGAGCTGTACAAGGACACGATCAGCCAGCTCAAGCCCAAGATCATGGTCCAGGGCAATCCGCACTATCTCAACCAGGCCCCCGTGGTCTCGGAAATCCGCGCGCTGCTGCTGGCCGCCGTGCGCTCGGCGGTACTGTGGCGGCAACTGGGAGGCAACTACTGGGACTTCCTGATTTCGCGCAAGACCATGGTCGAGGCGATCGAACGCCGCCTGCGCTGAGACGTGCGCCGTATGCGCCGCACCACGCCACCGCCTACGGCCATCACAAAACGTTCCGGGAGTCCGTCGCAGGCCTAAAGCCCCCCGGCCTGCGGCCGATACTGCATTCGTGACTCTCCCGAGAACGTCCATGTATTCACGTATTGCAATCCGCCTGGCCGCCCCGCTGGCCTTGACCTTCCTGCTCCCGCTTGCTGCCGCCCTGGCGTGGCCGTCAGCAGCCGTGTGGGCGATCCTGACCACAATGGTGCTGAGCTGGCTGGTGTTTGCGTACTGGACTGTGCACGCACAGGCCCAGCGCTCCCCCGAACATGCCAAGGTGCTGAAGGAACAGGACCAGCTGCTCAATGAACTGCGCAGCTTCGTCAGCAACGAGATCGATGGCTCACGCAGCGAGATCGAACGTGCCCGCGAACTGATCCGTCAGGCGGTCGCCGGGCTCGGTGGCAGTTTCGATTCGATGAGCCGCAAGTCCCGGCAGCAGAGCCAGGCCCTGGCCCGTGTGGTCGACCGCGCCGGCGATGAAGGTGGCGGCGGCGTCGACGTGGCCCGCTTCGCCCAGCATGCCAGCCAGCAGATGGAACAGCTGGTTGAGGCGCTGGAACAGGTCAGCGGCCAGAGCAGCAACACCGTGCAGCACATCGACCAGATGGCACAGCACCTGGATGGCATCTTCGCGCTGCTGGAAGACGTCAAATCCATCGCCGACCAGACCAACCTGCTGGCGCTGAACGCGGCGATCGAGGCGGCACGTGCCGGCGAGGCCGGCCGCGGCTTTGCGGTGGTCGCTGACGAGGTGCGCAACCTGTCCGAGCGCTCCACCACCTTCAACGAGCAGATCCGCAAGCTGGCCCACAGCTCCAAGGACGCCATCGCCAAGGTGCGCGAGACCGTCTCGCACATGGCCTCGCGCGACATGGACCGCTCCCGCGAAGCGCGCCATGAGGCCGCGGCGATGCTGGAGAACGTGGCCGCCATCAATGCATCGCTGGGCGATGGTATGCGCGAGATCTCCGACTGCGGCCGTGCCATCGACAGCAGTGTTGCCGAAGCCGTGCGCGCCCTGCAGTTCGAGGACATCGCCACCCAGGCCTTGGGCGGCGCCCACACGCATCTGGACCGCCTAGGTGCCATCAACCGCGAAGCCCTGGCCCTGCAGGAGCTGCTGCACCGGAACGGCGGGGTCTTCGACGATGAGCTGGTAACCGCCCTGCAGCGCACCGGCAGCCGCCTGCGCGAGATGCGCAACGAATGGGAGCGCCCGCCGCACAAGCCGGTGAGCCAGCAGAGCATGGGCGCAGGAACGGTCGAACTGTTCTGACATCCCCTTGGTTGATGGAAAAGCCCCGGCATGTCCGGGGCTTTTCTTTTTGCAATCAGGCATATGCCTTGGACTGCAACCGGCTGCTACGGCAACGCATAAAGCAGCGGACAGCCGCCGCGCCGGAGCAGATCGAGTTGCGCAGGCATGGTCGAAGGTGGCGCCACTGCGGGCGGGTAGTCAGCGGAAGCGACGGCGTATCGGGTGCCTTTCATCTTCATGACGATGCGCCCGGTCATACCCCGGCGAAGCGGATAGATCGCCGGCGTCTGCACGGTCCCGGTACATCCCCGCGCTGACGTGGCGCGTAGGGACAGGGTCTGGCGGCGACCCAACACTCGCGCCCGGTTCAAACCGGTCGCGCTGCTTGCAGGCCAGAGGGCCCGGAGACACGCAAACAGCACAAGGGCGCATCAGGTGCGCCCTTGTGCTGGAACTGTTTGATCCGGAGGATTCGCCGGCCTGCCCGGCCCGCCCCTGCGCCGCGTGAGCGCCCTACACCCTGGCCTTGAGCCATTGCGCCATCTGGCGCGGCGGCAGCGGCCGCGAGAACAGGTAGCCCTGCATCTCATCGCAGCCCTGGGCACGCAGCATCAACTCTTCCTGTACCGTCTCCACGCCTTCGGCGACCACCTGCATGCCCAGCGCGTGGCCCAGCTGCACGATTGCCTGGGTGACTTCGGCCGTCCCGGCATCGTGCAGCATTTCCTGCACGAAACTGCGGTCGATTTTCAGACGCTGCACGGGAAACCGGTTGAGGTAGTGCAGATTCGAGAAACCGGTACCGAAGTCATCCACCGCCAGCGGTACGCCATTGGTTTCGAATATCTCGAAGCATTGGCGCAGCGCATCCGTGTCGCGGATCAGCGCCGACTCGGTGAGCTCCAGCTCAAGTTGATGCGGCGGCCAGTTGTGGCGGCGACAGGTCTGGATCACACGCTCGGCGAAGCCCCGCTCACGCAGCTGCACCGCGGAAATATTCACGGCGATACGCTCAAACGCCAGCCCGGCCTGTCGCCAGACAGCGGCCTGTCGGCAGGCTTCGTCCAGCACCCATTCGCCGATCTGGTTGATTTCACCGCATTTCTCGGCGATCGGAATGAACTCGGCCGGTCCGCAGACCCCGATCCGGGGATGCTCCCAGCGCACCAGCGCCTCGATTGACGGAGGCTGCGAGGAATCGGCGTGTACCAGCGGCTGGTAGACCAGCGAGAACTCCTCGCGATCCACCGCACCGTGCAGTGCGTGCTCGACCTCAAGGCGGCGCTGGGTACGCGCCAGCGCATCCTGGCTGTAGTACTGGTAGGTGTTGCGTCCGGCGCTCTTGGCGGCGTACATCGCCGCATCGGCTGCGCGCAACAGGGTGTCGAAATCCTGACGCGTTTCGTCCATCAGCGCGATGCCGACGCTCGCGCCGACCTTCAGCGCGCTGTCGCCGCGATACAGCGGCTCGGCAAGCGAAGCGATCAGCTTGCGGGCGACCAGTCCGGCATCCTCGGGCTGACTGAGATTGCGCAGGATCACGATGAACTCATCGCCACTGAAGCGCGCGAACAGATCCGCATTGCTGAGGTTCTGGTGGAAGCGTGCGGCTGCCGCCTTGAGCAAGCTGTCGCCGGTGGCGTGACCGAAAGTGTCGTTGATGGCCTTGAAGCCATCCAGGTCGATGAACAGCATCGCCAGCGTCGCGCCGCGCTTACGCGCCTCCTCCATCGCCTCGATCGCCTGCTCGCGCAGCAGCATCCTGTTGGGGAGTCCGGTCAGCAGGTCGTAGTGCGCCAGAAGCTCGATGCGCTCATTGGCCTCTCGCTCGCGGGTGATGTCGCGGAACAACACCACAAACCGCTCGGGCAAGCCTTCGCGCTGATCCAGTTCGACAAGCACCTGCACCCACACCCGCTGGCCCGAATGCCGGTAGAAACACAGTTCCAACTGCTCGGGAAGACCACCCGCAGCAATGCGATCCAGGGCCGCACAGAAGCTGTCCTGCGAATCCTGCGTATACAGGGACAGCGCCTGATCCAGGCTGATCTGCTCCTTGCGCAAGCCGTGGATGCGGTAGCACTCCTCGGTCCACAGCATGCTGCGGCTGCCCACCTCGATCTCGCAGGCGCCGATCCGGCCCAGTGCGGAGACGCGATTGAGCAGCTCGGTCCGCCAGCGGATCAGCGCATCGGTCTGCCGCTGTGCGGAGACATTGTGGATCTGGCCGATCACCCGCTGGAGGCTGCCATTTGGATCCAGATGCGGCTGCATCCAGACACGCAACTGCAAGGTGAGGCCATCGCCAGCACGGTGACTCATATCGAAGGTGTATTCGTTGCCCTCCCGCTGAACCCGGCGCCAGGCGGAGAGCACCTGCCTGCGTCCTCCCCGGCCCAGCACCCGCATCCAGCGGCGATCTGCCGGCAACGAATCCGCCTGCAGCGTGGTGACGGCATAGAACGCATCAGACCAGCGCATGCAGCCGCCAGCCTCGTTTTCCCAGACCCAGCCGCCCATCCCGGCGGCCCGCTGGGCCTGTTTCAGCTGGGCCCGCTGGATCTCCAGCTCCGTCTCAAGCGCCCGTTGGCGCTGGCTGCTGCCGCAGGCGCCGGTCATGCCCACTGCAACCCTGTCGACATGCGGCAAGTCGGCGGCCGTGCCCAGGTGGTGCTTCAACAGACTGAAAATCGCACCCTGATCCACGCCGTACCGCTCCACTCTTTGTTGGAATTAATCGAATAACGGCCGGCACGCCGGAAAATTGAGCAGCCCGTCGCGTCCACTTTTGGCAAGCAGGTAAGATGGAGACCGACTTTCCGTCCCCGACCCATCAGGAACAATGGAGACAGGCCAGCCCCCGCTTCCGCCTTCGCCGTCTTACGCTGGCTTGCTGTTGAAGAAGTTGACGACGAATTTTTATCCAGGTGTCGCCCTCTTGCTGCTGATCGGGCTGGCCGGTTGCGTTGCTCCCTGGCTGACGGTCGCGTTGTCCATACCCGCGGCAGCCATCACAACTGTGATCTGCGTCACCCTCCTTTTCGCCTGCGCGCTGGTGCTGACCCGCAGGTGGCAGCGCTGCCAGGCGCAGCTGGCGTACGAGCAGGAGCGGCTGGCACATGAATTGACGGAGTACCGGCAGCGTTTCGAATGCAACGCCGGCGCGATGCTGGTCTATGACTTGGCCACCTGGACGATCCGTGATGCCAATCCCGCGGCCGAAGCGCTGCTGGGCTGGAGCCGCCAGGAGCTCGGCGGGATGACGATCGGGCAGCTGATTCCGCCAGGTTCGGAAGAACTGCTGCGTCGCCATATGGCCCAAATTGTCGCCCGGCCTGACAGTGAGCAGCACCTGTCGACCGACCTGCAGCGACGCGACGGCAGCATTCATCCGGCGGAACTGTGGGGAAGCCGCCTCGCCCTCGACGGACGCGCGGCGCGGCTGGTCAACATGATTGATCGCAGTGCCGAAGTCGCCACCCGGCGGCAACTCGATACCGCCCTGAACCGGATGCGCGAGGTCCAATCCATCGCACGTATCGGCGCACTGGAGATCGATCCGGTCAAGGCACAGATCCGCCTGTCGGATGAAGCGTGCCTGCTGCTGGCGCGGCGTCCGGGCCCCTCACCGACATGGCAACCGATCGGCGATGCGTTCCGGATCGGTGAAAACGACGCAAGCGAGCTGTTGCAGAGCATTGACGCCATCGTCAAAGGCAGCGCGGCCCAGCTGGACCTGCTGTTGCGTGTGCGGGCGATGGATGGACGCTTGCTGACCATCCACCTGCGCGCGCGTCTGGCCCCGGTTCAAACCGGGGCGGCGCCGGGCGTGATCCATGGAACCTTGCAGGATGTCAGCGAGCGCGAGCATTCGCGCCAGCTGCTGAAGGAGCGCGAGGAGCAGTTCCGCGAGCTGGTGCGCGTCCTTCCTGACGGCGTCGTGATCCTTTCCGAGGACCAGGTGCTGTACATCAACCCGCTCGGCGCCGCGCAGTTCGGCTACGCCGCCGAGCAGATGCTCGGCACCCCGCTGCAGTCGCTTGTCACCGGCGATGATCTTGCCCGGGTACGCGACTATCTGAATCTGCCGCGCCGGTATCTTGACCGCCTGCCGCCGCTGATTCCCAGCATGCAGCGCCAGGATGGCAGCCACTTCCTGGCGGCCTTGTCAGTGGGAGACGTACGCTACGGCGGACGCGACTGCCGACTGCTGGTCATCCGCGACCTCACCGAACTGGAGTCCCACCGCGCCGCGCTGGAAACCAGCAACCGGGAACTTCAGGCGCTGGCCGGACGCCTGTTTTCGGTGCAGGAAGACGAGCGCAGGGCTATTTCGCGCGACCTGCACGACGATATCGGCCAGTCCATCACCGCGATCAAACTCGCCGCGCATGCCGCGATGCACGAGCTGGATGCCACGCGCCGCAATGAAGATATCGGTCAGATCATCGAGCTGGTCGACAGCACCGTCACCCGGCTGCGCAACCTGTCGATGCTGCTTCGCCCCCCGCAACTTGACGCGCTGGGCCTGCAGGCCGCGGTGCGCTGGCAGGCAGGGCAGCTTTTCCGGGCCTCGCCGGTGGAGCTGCAGATGGAGATCGGCGAACTGTCCCAGCGCCCGGACAATGCGATCGAGCAGGCCTGCTTCCGCATCGCGCAGGAGAGCCTGACCAATGCCTTGCGTCACGCGCAGGCAAGCCAGGTCCAGCTGCGATTGAACGAGGCCGAAAACGGCCAGCTGCATCTGCGGGTCATCGATGATGGTGAGGGTTTCGATCCCGACGGTCCGCGCGGCCTGGGCCTGATCGTGATGCGCGAGCGCGCGCAGAGCGCCGGCGGCAAGGTGGAGATCATCACCGCACCGGGCGAAGGCACGTGCATCGACCTGTACCTCCCCATCCGCGCATCGCAACCGCTCGAAGCGGCAGCTGGACTCTGAACCATGTGGCCTTCCCCCCTCTCCACGCCGCCTTTTACGGAAACGCAGACCGCCCGGCTTGGCGCAGGCAATCCGGAGTTCGCCGCGCTGGTCAACGAGGCCACCAGCGGTGGCACACCGCTGGTGGTGATGCACCTGGATATCGATCATTTCGCCTCGGTAAACGAGAACATGAGTGCGGAAGTCGGCGACCAGGCGCTGGAATTGATCGCCGAGCGCCTGCGCACGCATCTGCAGGGGCGAGGCCGGCTGTGGCGCCATGGCAGCGACGAGTTCCTGATCGCAATTCCGCGCCTGCCGGGTGAACCGCTTCCCGAGGAGATGGCCGAATCGCTGCGCCAGCAGATGGAGCTGCCGCTGTCGGTGCTGCCTTACACGCTGTTTCTGACCGCGAAGATCGGCGTTAGCCTATGCCCGGAGCACGCCACACGGCCCAGCAGACTGCTGGACCTGGCCGAGGACGCACTGCATCAGGCCGGTCGCGAAGGTGGCAACTCGGTGCATCTGTACGTGCTGCACAAGCCCAGCAGCGCGCACAGCGAAAGCATCATCTCAAGGCAACTGGTCGATGCGATCGACAACGGCGAATTGCGCCTGCGCTACCAGCCGCTGGTCAGTGCCCGCGATGGCCATGTGGTCGGCATGGAGGCACTGCTGCGCTGGCAATCGCCGACGCTGGGAATGCTCGTCCCCGAACGTTTCATGCGCACCGCCGAGCGTCTGGGCATCATCGTCCAGATCGGCTCGTGGGTGCTGGAGGTCGCGCTGCGCCAGGCACGGGTCTGGCGCGACCAGGGATTCGACGATTTCAGCGTGGCGATCAACGTCTCCACCCTGCAACTGTTGCGCCCCAACTTTTTCGCCGAAGTCATGGGAATGCTGCAGACGACCGGCGTGCCGCCGCGCATGCTGACCCTGGAAATCAACGAAAGCGCGCTGACCAACAATGTGAACTTCGTCCATGAGACGCTGGCCAACCTGCGCAACGAAGGCATCAGCCTGAGCCTGGACAACTTCGGTACCGGCGACTCCAGCCTCAGCGCGCTGGTCCGCTACCCGGTCGACAAGCTGAAGATCGACCGCAGCTTCATCAAGAGCGCGCCGGCGGCCAATCGCGAAGCGGCGATCAGTCGCGCGATCATCGCGATGGGCCACCAGCTGGGCATGACCGTGATCGCCAATGGCGTCGAATCACAGGCGCAGCTGGGCTTCCTGCGGCGCAACGACTGCGACGTGTTCCAGGGCTACCTGTTTGGCGAGCCGATGTCGGCCGATGCCGCCGGCATGACTTTGCGCCGGCGCTACCTGCGCCCGGAAGCCTTTGCCGAAACACGCCCGGATCGCACCCTGCTGTTGCTGGATGACGAGGAGAACGTCCTGCGCTCACTGGTGCGCCTGTTCCGCCGCGACGGTTACCGCATCCTGGCCGCCGGCAACGTGCGTGATGCCTTCGACCTGCTGGCGATCAACGATGTGCAGGTGATCCTGTCCGACCAGCGCATGTCCGACATGAGCGGCACCGAGTTCCTGGGCCGGGTGAAGATGCTCTACCCGGACACCATCCGCCTGGTGCTCTCCGGCTACACCGATCTGGCCACCGTGACCGATGCGATCAACCGTGGCGCGATCTACCGTTTCCTGACCAAACCGTGGGATGACGACGAGCTGCGCGAGCACATCCGCCAGGCGTTCCGTACCCACGATGAAAAACGCGGCGGCGTCCCGCTGTGAGTGCCGCCGTCAGCCCTTGGGCTGACGGATCGGCAGGATGATGCGGAAGCGCGAACCTTCACCGACGGTGCTGTCCAGGTCGATGCGGCCGTGATGCTTGTTGATGATGCCGTAGGAAATCGACAGCCCCAGCCCGGTGCCACTGCCGACCGGCTTGGTAGTGAAGAACGGATCGAAAATGCGCTGGCGCAGCTCGGGGGAAATACCGGCACCGTTGTCCTTGAACTCCACCCACACCTCATCACCGCTCACGCCGCTACTGACCACGATATGGCCGCGTTCGGCCACCGCATGTCCGGCATTGAGCAGCATGTTCATGTAGACCTGGTTCAACTCCGAGGGCAGGCATTCCACCATCGGCAACTCGCCGTATTGGCGCTCGAGCGTGACCTTGTACTTGAGTTCGTTCCAGATGATGTTGATCGTCGATTCGAGCCCGGCGTGCAGGTCGGCCAGCTTCCAGGACTCGTCACGCCCGGAATAGGAGAAGTCCTTCAGGTCACGCACGATGCGGGTCACCCGCTCGATGCCCTCGCGTGATTCGGCCATCAGCTGCGGCAGGTCGCGACTGATGAAATCGATATCCAGCCGGCTGCGGATATCGTCGATCTCCGGGATCGAAGCCTTCGGGTCCGGGGCGCGCAGGGCGCGCTCATAGGCCTCGATGACCGTGAACAGGCTGCGCAGGTATTCCTGCAGGCTGCCCAGGTTGGAGTGGACATAGCCGATGGGATTATTGATCTCGTGGGCGACACCGGCGGCCAGCTGGCCGATGGACGCCATCTTTTCCGACTGCAGGAGCTTTTCCTGGGTCCCGTTCAGTCGCAGGTAGGCCTGGCGCAACTCGGCGTGGCGCTGCTGCAGCTCCCGCTCGTAGTCTTCCTGCCCTTCGAGATTGCGGAACAGCGCCAGGTAGACGTCGCGCCCTTCGCCCGGCTGATGGTAGAGCTGGAGGATCACCACCCGCTCGCCAAGCGGCAGACTGCCACTCCAGCTGCCGCTCTCCTTGGCCTGCGGCATGGCGGCCGGCGGCAGGAAACGCGCGAGTTTCGCGCCAAGCGCCAGGACCGGGCTCTGCTCGGCGTCCAGCATCTGGCGCGCGGCACGGTTGACCAGCGAGGTATTGCCCTTGCCGTCGAACAGGAGCAGGCCTTCACGCATGCGTTCGCCCAAGGCGCGCAGCACATCGGCGGAGGGCAACGGGAACAGCGAAGCGAAATCGGGAGTGGACACGGGCCGCAGGATCAGGGGAAACGGCTGATCAATATATACGTTTGCCCGGTACCGGTTCAGGCGCGCCCGCTGAACGGGCGCGGACAGGCCTCAGGCCACCGCCAGCGGCTTGCGGGTGTGCAGCAGCTGGGACTGCCCCTTCGCATCGTAGGCCGAGGCGGTTTCACTGCGGCCGAGCTGGCGCAGGGCCCAGTTGACCTCACGCCGGCGCCGGGCCAGCAGGGCCCCATTGGCCCGGTTGCGCTCCGCCAGTTCCTGCAGCAGCGCGGCATGTTCCAGCGGCGGCTGGGCTTCCAGCACCCGCAGGGCTTCGAGTTTGCGACCGGTAGCGGCGATCAGTGCCGGCACATCGTGGTCAACCAGCGCCTGGCGCTCGCCATCGAGCGCGTCGCTCAGCTGCTGCAGCGGATTGCCCATTGCCAGCTTCATCCGCGCAGCTGCTGGTCCATGTCCAGCATGCGCTGGGCAATGGCCTCGGGATTGATCCGGTAGCTGCCGTTTTCCAATGCCTCACGCACGGCCTGTACGCGGCCGCTGTCGATCGCCGGGGCGGTCGACAGTTCGCGCTGCATGGCCTGCAGATTTGTGGCCTCGCCGGTCAGGCGCAGGCTGTCGACCGCTTCAACCGGGCGCGCGGCGGTGTCGCCGGCCGGGGCGGCTTTGGCAAGGACGGTGACTGGGCGCAGCTGGGCGCTTGCTGCAATACCGCCGTCGATTTTCTGGCTCATGTGACGATGATCCTGATTCGGTTCGAATACGTTAACGGCGTCGGGCCGGTCTTCTTTAGGAAATTTATCGCGAAACCACAACGTCGCCGCCGGGGCCCACCACACCTTGTACTATTTTGCGTGACGACAGGTTCTCCACCGACACCCGCTCCTGTTCGCCGGCATCGCCCAGCGCCCGTCCGGCCATCCGCACTTCGATGCCGCCCCGGCGGGAAACCAGCGCCACACTGTCGCCACGACGGACCAGCCGCTGCGCGACCAGATCACTGGCCGAGAGCAGGCTGCCGGCAGCCAGCGTGCGCCGCGCCACCCGTCCCACCGCCAGCTGCGGATCGGAGATCACCGCGCCGGCGATCCGCGCGATGTCGCGGCGCACAGTGGTGATATCGGCTGCCGACAGGGTTTCTCCAGCGGCCACCCCACGCCCGAGCACCAGCACATCCTGCTCGCGCCGGATCTTTACCGGGACGAACAGGCGCCAGCCGCCGGCCTGCGGACAGCTCACCTCCACGGTGCTGGTACCGGTGGCCCGTGCCTGCAGGCTCTGCGGGCACGCCGGCAGGCGCAGCCCGGCATCGACGATCGCCTCGCCCTCGGTGGTCGGGTCCAGCGTGGACAGGGCCGCCGTCCTGATCGAGGTCACCGGCTGGAAATCGGCCGCCACCACCGGCATGGCCAGGACCAGGCCCAGCAAGACAGACAGACGCATGCAACCTCCGGCAACAGATAGTGCCCACATCGCTGCAAGCGGCGTGCCAAAACCCCCTCTCAAGTCCTCCACGCAGGCGCCGATACCGCTTGCATGTCACATGATCTGCTCAATCGCATCGACCAACGCACGCGCCTGGCCGGCCACAACCGGCTCGCGCTGTTGCTGTTCCGCCTTGGCGGCCGTCAGCTTTTTGGCGTGAACGTATTCAAGGTCCAGGAAGTGTTGCGGCGCCCGGCGCTGTTCCAGGTCCCCGGGCTGCCGGCCCAGTTTGCGGGTGTCGCCGACGTGCGTGGCCGCTCGGTACCGGTGCTGGATCTGGGACTGGCCATCGGCCATCCCGAGCGTGAACCCGAGGCCGACACCTCGCCGGGCTATCTGGTGGTCACCGAATTCAACCGCTCGGTGCAGGGCTTTCTGGTCAGCGGGGTCGAACGGATCGTCAATATCGCGGTGGAGGACATCCAGCCGCCGCCCGAGCTGGGCGCCGAATCCAGCTACCTGACCGCGGTCACCCGCTTCCAGGGCGAGCTGATCCAAGTCATCGACGTGGAAAGCGTGCTGGCCGATATCGCCCAGATCCGGGACGAGGCGGTACTGGACCCGTCCATGGCCCTGCCCGCCGGCGCGCCGCCGATGCAGGTGCTGGTGGTCGACGACTCGCGGGTGGCTCGCCAGCAGATCCGCAATGTGCTCGACCAGCTCGGCGTCACCGCCACCCTGCTCTCCGATGGCAAGCAGGCGCTGGACCACCTGCTGCAGATCCATGCCGGCGGCGAGAACCCGGCCGAACGCTACGCCATGGTGATCTCCGACATCGAGATGCCCGCCATGGACGGCTACACCCTGACGACGGAAATCCGCCGCCACCCGGGCCTGGCCGGGCTCTACGTGCTGCTGCACACCTCCCTGTCGGGCGTGTTCAACAACGCCATGGTCGAACGGGTCGGCGCCAACGCCTTCGTGGCCAAGTACAGCCCGCACGAACTGGCCGACTTCGTCCTGCACCGCCTGCGCCAGGTGGCCGCCGCGGCCTGAGGCCGCCCCAGACGCCATCGCGCCCCGTCTGGCACACCACTTGCAGCTTCCCGCACATCGTCCGCGGGAGGCTTGTCATGCCCAACCTGATTTCCAACTACCTGGGGGTTCACGCCCAGGCCATGCCGTTGCGCGAGCAGCGCATGAAACTGATCGCCGGCAATCTGGCCAATGCCGACACGCCGGGCTACAAGGCCCGCGATCTCGATTTTGATGCCGCCCTGCGCCACGCCCAGGGCGGTACCGGCAACGGCCTGCTGACCACCACCGCCGAGCAGCATTACCGGATCGGTGGCGACGGCCTGAATCCATTCCAGATCCTGCGCGAAGCCAATCAGCCCAGTCTTGACGGCAACACCGTGGACCCGGATGCCGAACGCGCCGCGTATGGCCGCGCCGCGCTGGAATACCGCGCCTCGCTGAGCTTCGTGGAATCCAAGGTGCGCTCCATGCTCACTGCGATCACCGGTCAATAAGGAGTATCGCCATGAGCAACCTGCCGATTTTCGATATCGCCGGCTCCGCGCTGCAGGCGCAGTCGGTGCGCATGAGCACCATCGCCTCGAACCTGTCCAACGCCGACTCGGTCGCCGGCTCGCCCGAAGCGGTCTACAAGCCGCTGGAGCCGATCTTCCAGGCCGTGACCAGCCGTGAGGACCGCAACCTCACCGGCGTGCAGGTCAAGGAAGTGACACAAAGCCAGGCCGCGCCGATCAAGCGCTACGAGCCCAACCACCCGCTGGCCGATGGCGAAGGCTATGTCTACGCGCGGATATCGATCCGGTGGCGCAGATGGTCAACCTCATTTCGACCTCGCGCAATTACCAGGCCGGCGTGGAAATGCTCAACACCGCCAAGGAACTGGCATTGGCCACCTTGACCATGGGCCGCTGACGCGCCGCCTCCAGGACACATTACCCATGAGTACCGTCAACACCGACCTGTACGGCGCCCTTGGCCTCACCGCCAACACCCCGCAGGCCAAGAAAAAGAATGATGCACTGGACCAGGCCGACTTCATGCGCCTGATGACCACCCAGCTGCAGCATCAGGACCCCCTCAAGCCGATGGACAACAGCCAGATGGTCGCGCAGATGGCGCAGCTGTCCACCGTGCAGGGCATCAACGACCTCAACACCTCGGTCAACGGCTTCCAGCAGCAGCTGTCCAGCGACCAGATCCTGAAGGGTGCGGCGCTGGTCGGTCACGAGGTGCTGGTGCCCTCCACCCAGCTGGCACTGGAAACCGAAGGCATGGTCAGCGGCACGGTCGCCGCGCCGGGCCCCGGTACCGTCACCGTGGATATCACCGACGCCAACGGCGTGAAGGTGAACCAGCTCACTGTGCCGGCCAATGCCGCGGGCGAGGTGTCTTTCCAGTGGGACGGACTGGATGCCGACGGCAAGCGCATGCCGCCGGGCAGCTACAGCATCGTCGCCAACCACACCGACAGCAGCGGCGTGCAATCCAAGCTGAGCACTTATGTGCAGGCCGAGGTGGAGAGCGTCACCGTCGGCTCCGACGGGCTGTACCTCAACCTCAAGGGACTGGGCACCGCCCCGCTCGATTACGTGCTCCGCGTCAGCTGAGCCGGCCCAACGACTTCAGAAGGAAAATTCCGATGAGCTTCAACATCTCGCTGTCCGGTATCAATGCCGCCAACGCCAACCTGAACGTGACGGCGAACAACATCGCCAACGTCAACACCACCGGCTTCAAGGAATCGCGCGCCGAGTTCGCTGACCTGTTCAATTCCACCAGCTACGGCCTGTCGTCCACGGCAGTGGGCTCGGGCGCACGCTTGACCAACGTCGCCCAGCAGTTCTCGCAGGGCAACATCGACACCACCGGCCGCAGCCTGGATCTGGCGGTCGCCGGCGAAGGCTTCTTCACCCTGTCGATGAACGGCAACCGCGTGTACTCGCGCGCCGGCAATTTCCAGACCGATGCCAGCGGCTACGTGGTGAACCCGCAGCGCCCGCCTGCAGGTGTTCGCTCCCAACGCCGCCGGTACCGGCTTCGAGGCCGGGCAGCTGACCGACCTGCGCCTGCTGGCCACCGACAGCCCGCCGCGCCCGACCAGCAACGTGGAACTGGCCTTCACCCTGCCGGCCAATGCCACGCCGCCAACGGTGACCCCGTTCGATCCGGCCGATTCCAACAGCTACAGCCAGTCCAGCGGCGGCGTCACCGTGTACGACTCGCTGGGCGTGAGCCATACCCAGACCTCGTACTTCGTCAAAACCGCCAATCCGAACGAATGGCAGGTCTACAACTACGTTGACGGGGTGGCTGCCGGCGCGCCGACCACGCTGGGATTCTCCGATAGCGGCCTGCTGACCACGCCCGCCGACGGCAAGATCGTCATGGATCCGTTCATCCCCAGCACCGGCGCCGGTTCGTTGAACATGTCGCTGGATATCACCGGCTCCACCCAGTACGGCGAGAAGTTCTCGCTGCGCAACACCGCCCAGGACGGCTATGCCTCCGGCAAGCTCAACGAGGTGAGCATTTCCGAAGAGGGCGTGGTCTATGCACGCTACTCCAACGGTGTGGACGTCGGCCTGGGCCAGGTGGCTCTGACCAACTTCAACAATCCGCAGGGCCTGAAGAGCGACGGCAACAATCTGTGGACCGAGACCTACACCTCGGGCACGCCGCGCACCGGTGCCCCGGACAGCTCGGACTTCGGCCAGATCCAGGCCGGCTCGCTGGAAGCCTCCACGGTCGATCTGACCGAGCAGCTGGTCAACATGATCACCGCGCAGCGCAACTTCCAGGCCAACTCGCAGATGCTTTCCACCCAGGACCAGATCACCCAGCCATGATCAACATCCGTTGATGCCCAACCCTGACCCGCAGACGGAACTCCACTGATGGACAAGGCACTCTACGTTGCCATGACCGGCGCCCGCGCTTCACTGCAGGCGCAGGGCACGGTGTCCCACAACCTGGCCAATGCCGACACCCCCGGCTTCAAGGAGGCGCTGGCCAACACCGAGGCCTTCCGCATCCAGGGGCCCGGGCATCCATCGCGGATCGATGCGCTGCATGTCGACGCCGGCTTCAACCGCCGCGTTGGCGCCCAGCAGGTCACCGGCAACGCGCTGGATCTGTCACTGCAGCCGGGCAACTGGCTGGCGGTGCAGGCCGGCGATGGCAGCGAGGCCTATACCCGCGCCGGCGCACTGTCGCTGACGCCCAACGGCCAGCTGGTCACCGCCGAAGGCAATGCCGTGCTCGATGACAACGGCAATCCGCTGGCGATACCGCCCTACCAGGCCATCGAAATCGGCAATGACGGCACGCTGTCGATCATTCCGCAGGGTGAAGGCCCGCAGACGATGGCGATGATCGGCCGGCTGCGGGTGGTCAACGCCGCCGACGACCGGCTGACGCGCGGGCTGGACGGGCTGATGCGCAATACCGACCCGCAGCAGCCCTTCACCGCCGCCACGGGAAAAGCGGTGGACAGCGGCATGCTCGAAGCCAGCAACGTCGATGCGGCCGGAGCGCTGGTGCAGATGATCCAGTTGCAGCGCCAGTTCGAAATGCAGGTCAAGGTGATCAAGCACGGTGACGAGAACGCACGCAGTGCCAACAGCCTGCTGCGCCTGAACGGCTGAGCGCCCGCTCCCCTGCCGTGAATCCGAAATCCGCGGGCCCCGGTGGCCCGCGGATTTTTATTTCGCCGAGGCCCGTCACCGGGCGTGCCCGGCAGTGTGCATACCGCCGTCGGGCACCGCGGGAAGGCCTACGCCGGCATTCCGGCACCGTTTCTGGCACGCGCCATGCATTGACTCTGGGCAAGGGCCAACCCGGCCAACAGAACCAGCAGAGGAATCGCACCATGAATCAGGCATTGTGGGTCGCCAAGACCGGCCTGGACGCGCAGCAGACGCGCATGTCCGTTGTCTCGAACAATCTGGCCAACACCAATACCACCGGATTCAAGCGCGACCGCGCCAGCTTCGAGGACCTGCTGTACCAGCAGGTGCGTCAGCCCGGCGGCGCTTCCTCGGCACAGACGCAGCTGCCGACCGGCCTGCAGTTGGGTACCGGCGTGCGCGTGGTGTCCACCTCCAAGCACTTCGAACAGGGCAGCCAGCAGCAGACCGGCCGCGCGATGGATGTGATGGTCAATGGCCGCGGCTTCTTCGAAGTGATGATGCCCGATGGCACCTCGGCCTATACCCGCGATGGCAGCTTCCAGGTCAACGCCCAGGGCGAGCTGGTCACCAACAGCGGCTATGCCGTGCAGCCGGGCATCCAGATTCCTGAAGGCGCGCAGTCGATGACCATCGGCAGCGACGGCACCATCAGTGTGCAGATGGCCGGCGAAGCGGCTTCGGTCGAGATCGGTTCGCTGACCCTGACCGACTTCATCAATCCGGCCGGCCTGCAGTCCAAGGGCGAGAACCTGTACCTGGAAACCACCGCCTCCGGCCCCGCGCAGAACGGCACGCCCGGTCTCAATGGCCTGGGCAGCGTGGTCCAAGGCGCGCTGGAAGGCAGCAACGTCAACGTGGTCGAGGAGCTGGTGTCGATGATCGAGACCCAGCGCGCCTACGAGATGAATGCCAAGGCGATATCCACCACCGACTCGATGCTCGGCTACCTCAACAACAACGTCTGAGCCGCCCATGAATCCCGCCATGAACCGCATCGCCTTGACGCGTCATCTTTCCGTCGCCCTCGTCGCCACCACCCTGCTGGGTGGCTGCACGCTGGCCGGCGACGTGCGCCCGTACGCACCGATGGCGCCGATCCAGCCGGTCATCGCGCCGTCGGCCGAACCCACCGCCGGCGCGATCTATGCCGCCGGCCCGGGACTGAATCTCTACGGTGATCGCCGGGCGCGTGATGTCGGCGACCTGCTCACCATCACCCTGATCGAGAACACCACCGCCACCACCACCGCCAGCACCGCGATCAGCAAGCAGTCCAACGTGGATATCGGCACGCCGACCCTGTTCGGCGCGCCGGTCACGCTGGGCGGCAAGGACATCCTCGGGGCCTCGGCCGCGGCCGAGCGCGACTTCGGTGGCAAGGGCAACAGCGCGCAGAGCAACCGTCTGCAGGGCAATGTCACCGTCACCGTGATCCAGCGCCTGCCCAACGGCAACCTGGTCGTGCAGGGGCAGAAGAACCTGCGACTCAACCAGGGCGATGAGCTGGTGCAGATCCAGGGCGTGGTGCGCCCGGCGGATATCACCCCGGACAACACCATCTCCTCCAGCCGGGTGGCCGATGCGCGCATCGTCTACGGCGGTCGCGGCGCCGTGGCGCAGTCCAATGCGATCGGCTGGCTGGGACGCTTCTTCAACTCGGCGCTGGCGCCGTTCTGAGCATGGCCATGAATCTCTCTCCCCTTCTTCGCCGCGCCGCGCTGTGCCTGCTGGTACTGGGCGTTGCCCTGCCCGCCCAGGCCGAACGCATCAAAGACCTGGCCCAGGTCGGCGGGGTGCGCGGCAATGCGCTGGTCGGCTACGGCCTGGTGGTCGGTCTGGATGGCAGCGGTGACCGCACCAGCCAGGCGCCGTTTACCGTGCAGAGCCTGAAGAACCTGCTCGGCGAGCTGGGCGTCAACGTCCCGGCCAACGTCAACCCGCAGCTGAAGAACGTGGCCGCCGTGGCGATCCACGCCGAACTGCCGCCGTTCTCCAAGCCCGGCCAGACCATCGACATCACCGTCTCCTCGATCGGCAACGCGGTGTCACTGCGCGGCGGCTCGCTGCTGATGGCGCCGCTCAAAGGCGCCGATGGCCAGGTCTACGCCATCGCCCAGGGCAATCTGGTGGTCGGCGGCTTCGGTGCGCAGGGCAAGGATGGCTCGCGCATGTCGGTGAATATTCCCAGCGTCGGTCGCATTCCCAACGGCGCCACCGTCGAACGCGCGGTGCCCGATGTGTTCGGGGCCAGCGGTGAGATCACCTTGAACCTGCACCAGAACGATTTCACCACCGTTTCGCGGATGGTCAACGCCTTGAACGCGACCTTCGGCGAAGGCGCGGCACGCGCGGTGGACGGTGTCACCGTGGCGGTGCAGGCCCCCACCGATGCCGGCGCACGGATCGGCATGCTGGCGCGGATCGAGAATGTCGAGCTGTCACCGGGCAGCGCTCCGGCGCGCATCGTGGTCAATTCACGCACCGGCACGGTGGTGATCGGCTCCCAGGTCCGGGTCAGCCCGGCGGCGATCGCGCACGGCTCCTTGACGGTGACCGTCAGCGAATCGGCGCAGATCAGCCAGCCCAACGCCTTCGGCGGCGGCCAGACCGTGGCCGTGCCGCAGTCGACCATCACCGCCAGCAACGAGGGCAGCCGCATGTTCCGTTTCGACGGTGGCGCCACGCTCGATGAGATCGTGCGCGCGGTCAACGAAGTGGGCGCGGCACCGGGCGATCTGATCGCCATCCTGGAAGCCCTCAAGCAGGCCGGTGCGCTGAGCGCCGAGCTCGAGGTGATCTGACATGCGTATCAACGCCTCGCCGCTGGAGCTCAATCCGGCGCTCGCCCATGACCCGGCCAAGATCGACAAAGTCGCACGGCAGCTGGAAGGCCAGTTCGCCAGATGCTGATCAAGAGCATGCGGGCGGCCAGCTTCGGCGACTCGCTGTTCCCGGGCGAGAACCAGATGTTCCGCGAGATGTACGACCAGCGCATCGCCGAGCAGATGACGCGCGGCCGTGGTCTGGGCCTGTCGGCGGTGATCGCCCGTCAACTCGGTGGCGAGGCCGCCAACAAGCCGGCGCTGGACACCAGCGTCACCCCGGCTGCCGCAGCACGGGCCTACCAGCTGGCCGCTCCGGCC
>NZ_BAZI01000006.1 GCF_001310775.1 Stenotrophomonas pictorum JCM 9942 | reverse complement strand
TGCCGCCGGCACTCCGGCGCGAACCGCGTCGGCACCCCCGGCATGATCGGCATCGCCATGGCTGATCACGATGGCATCCAGATGCCCGATCCCCTGCGCGCGCAGCGCGGGCACCACAACCCGCTCCCCGGCATCGAACCCATCCCGGACAGCCGGCCCGGCGTCGTACAGCAGCTGATGCGTGGCGGTCCGCACCAGCACCGACAGCCCCTGCCCCACGTCCAGTACCTGCAGCTGGACCTCGCCGGCAGCCGGCAGTCCACGGGAAGGCCAAAGCAGCGGCAGCCACAGCACACACGCCATCCACTTCCCCGGCACACCCCTCGGAAGCAGCATCCACAGCGCTCCCGCCACCGCCAGCAGCAGCGCCCCCCATCCGCTCTCCGGCAGCCACCACAGCGCGAACCGGCTTTTGGCAAGCCAGCCGAACAATGGCCAACTCATATCAAAGCATGCACCGGAAGCCCGCCACAGCCATCCGCCGACGCCGGGCAGCACGGCTTCCACTGCGGTTCCCAGCAGCGCCAGCGGCACCACCACCAGCGTCCACCAGGGAATCGCCAGCAGATTGGCCATCGGCCCGATCACCGATGCCTGCCCGAACAGCATCACCGTCAACGGCAGCAGGCCGACCGTCGCCACCCATTGCGCCGACAAGAATCCACGGAACCAGTGCGTTCGCTCCGGCAGACACCAGATCAGCCATGCCACGCCGGCAAAACTCAGCCAGAACCCGGCCGCCAGGATCGACAGCGGATCCCACAGGGAAACGGCAAGTGCCGCCAGCGCAAGACAGCTGCCCAGGCCGGCCGGGCGGCGCCATAGACGCGCTGCGACCACCACGCAATCATCAGCACGGTGCGTACAGTCGGCAGCGAGAAACCGGCAATCGCCGCATAGCCGAATGCGCCGCCCAACGCCGCCAGGGCCGCGGCCTGCGGCCGGGGGATATGCCGCGCCAGCCCCGGCATGCACCACCAGAGCAGGCATGTCAGCCAGGCCACGCATCCCGCCACCATGCCCACGTGGAAACCGGAGATCGCGATCAGATGGGTCAACCCGGTCGCACGCAACACCTGCCAGTCCGCCTCATCCAGCCCCCGCGTATCCCCCAGTGCCAATGCCCGCACATAGCGCGAAGAACGCGAACTGACGGCGACGTCGATCCGCTGCGCCATACGCTCGCGCCATGCATCCAGGCCACGGGGCACGCCCAGGGCCTGCCCACCCGCTTCACCGACTATTCCGGTCGCGGCGATCCGCTGCGCCAGTGCATGCCGCTCGGCATCGAAACCGCCCGGATTCTGCAGCCCGCGCGGCGCCCGGAGTTTCGCGGAAAAGCGCCAGCGGGAGCCGGCATGCAGCTCACGCCGCGGGCCGACCGCCGTGGCGTCGAAATCGTCATACCAGGCCAGCTGCAGCAAGCGACCACGCAGCGGCACCGGCTGCCCCGGGTCGCCATCCACACGCAATAGAAAGCGGGTGCGCCGCGCCTCGACATCGGGCAGCCCCTCGACGGTCCCCACCAGCTGCGCTACCTGTCCTTCCCGCGCGGCGGGCAATTGTCCTGTCAACGCCCACCCGGCGTGCAACGCGGCCCAGCCGGCACCCGCAAGCAAGGCCCCGATCCATCGCAACCTTCCTCCCAGCAGCCAGCTTGCCAGCCCGCTGGTCAGCAGCAGCACCCGCAAGGAAAACGGCGGCAATGCCGGCGCCCACAGTGCCGCGCAGATGCCGGTGACGAACAGCACCGCCACCGACTTGCCAAACGGCGCGGGTGCATCGCCACTTGCCAGGACAGAGCGCGCCCGGGATTTCAGCGATACCGGTTCGGACTTCATCAGCAGCATCCCCCGCTATGACCAGACGGATGCTGAGGCCCACAACGCCAGCCCGATATCAGGCAAACGGAGTCGTGACCGTAGGGAAAACGCGAAGCCGCAGGCAAAAGAAAAGCGGGCCGAAGCCCGCTTTTCCTGGATCAGCAATCGCGCTGCGGCTTATTCGGCCGAGGCGGTTTCGCCTTCACCCTCTTCCACGGCCTTCATCGACAGGCGGATACGGCCCTGCTTGTCGACTTCCAGCACCTTGACCTTGACCACATCGCCTTCCTTCAGCACGTCGCCAACCTTCTCGACGCGGTCGCTGGAGATCTGCGACACGTGGACCAGACCGTCCTTGCCCGGCAGGATGGTGACGAACGCACCGAAGTCCATGATCTTGGCGACCTTGCCTTCGTAGATGCGGCCCGGCTCGACGTCCGAGGTGATCTGCTCGATGCGGGCCTTGGCGGCCTGGGCAGCGGCGTTGTTCACCGAAGCGATGGTGATGGTGCCATCGTCCTGGATGTCGATCTGGGTGCCGGTTTCCTTGGTGATGGCCTGGATGGTGGAACCACCCTTGCCGATCACTTCGCGGATCTTGTCCGGGTGGATCTTGATGGTCAGCAGACGCGGCGCGTAGTCCGACAGCTCGGCACGCGGGGTGGTCAGGCCGTGGGCCATTTCACCCAGGATGTGCAGACGGCCAGCCTTGGCCTGCTGCAGGGCCTGCTTCATGATCTCTTCGGTGATGCCTTCGATCTTGATATCCATCTGCAGGGCGGAGATGCCCTCGGCGGTACCGGCAACCTTGAAGTCCATGTCGCCCAGGTGATCTTCATCACCCAGGATGTCGGACAGCACGACGAAACGCTCGCCTTCCTTGACCAGACCCATGGCGATACCGGCCACCGGCGACTTGACCGGCACGCCGGCGTCCATCAGGGCCAGCGAGGAACCGCAGACCGATGCCATCGACGAGGAGCCGTTGGATTCGGTGATTTCCGACACCACGCGGATGGTGTACGGGAAGGCTTCCAGCGACGGCATCACAGCCAGCACACCGCGCTTGGCCAGACGGCCGTGGCCGATTTCACGACGCTTCGGCGCACCGAAACGACCGCACTCACCGACCGAGTAGGGCGGGAAGTTGTAATGGAACAGGAAGTTTTCCTTGTACTCACCGGCAACGGCGTCAATGATCTGGCCGTCGCGTGCTGTGCCCAGCGTGATGGTCACGATGGCCTGGGTTTCGCCGCGGGTGAACAGCGCCGAGCCGTGGGTGCGCGGCAGCACGCTGGTCTTCACGGCGATCGGGCGGACGGTGTCCAGCGCACGGCCATCGATGCGGACCTTGGTGTCCAGCACCGAGTTGCGCATGGTGCTGTATTCCAGCTCGCCGAATTCCTTCGACAGCTCGGCCAGGCTCCAGCCTTCCGCGGCGACGCGGCCAGCCAGGGCTTCGGTCACATCCTTCTTGATGGCGGCGATGGCGTCGCGGCGCTGCAGCTTGTCACGCACCTGGAACGCTTCCGCCAGCTTGGTGCCGACAGCTTCCTGCAGCGCGCTGATCAGCGCGGTGTTCTTGGCCGGAGCGACCCAGTCGCTCGGCTTGGTGCCGGCTTCAACGGTCAGCTCGTTGATCGCGTTGATGACCTTCTGCATCTCGCGATGACCGAAGGTCACGGCGCCCAGCATCACGTCTTCAGACAGCAGCGCGGCTTCGGATTCCACCATCAGCACGGCGTTGGCGGTACCGGCGACGACCAGCTCCAGCTGCGATTCCTTCAGCTCCGAAACGGTCGGATTGAGGATGTATTCGCCATCCTTGTAACCCACCTTGGCGGCACCGATCGGGCCCTTGAACGGCGTACCGGCCAGCGACAGGGCGGCCGAGGCGCCGATCAGCGCAGCGATATCACCGTCCACTTCCGGGTTCAGCGACATCACCGTGGCGATGATCTGCACTTCGTTCCGGTAGTCTTCCGGGAACAGCGGGCGGATCGGGCGATCGATCAGACGCGAGATCAGCGTCTCCTTCTCGGTCGCACGGCCTTCACGCTTGAAGAACCCCCCGGGGATACGGCCGCCGGCGTAGAACTTTTCCTGGTAATCGACGGTCAGCGGGAAGAAGTCCTGGCCTTCACGTGCGCTTTTGGCGGCCACGGCAGTGACCAGCAGCACGGTGTCGTCCATCTTGACGATGACGGCGCCGCCGGCCTGACGGGCGATTTCGCCGGTTTCAAGCGTGACGGTGTGCTTGCCGTACTGGAAGGTTTTGGTGATTTTTGCCACGGGGGTGTCCTTGGATGATGCATTCTTCAGATGGACCATTGCCGACCCTTGCCAGCCATGGTTTGCCGGGCGGTTCCGGCCTATCTACTGCGGTTGAAACTCTAAAAGCAAAACCGCGGCGCATCGCTGCGCCGCGGCCGGAAATCTCTTAGCGGCGCAGACCGAGCTTTTCGATCAGAGCCTTGTAACGTTCGACATCCTTCTTCTTCAGGTAGTCGAGCAGGCTGCGGCGGCGATTGACCATCTGCAGCAGGCCGCGACGGCTGTGGTGATCCTTCTTGTGGGTCTTGAAGTGACCGGTCAGCAGCTCGATGCGGGCGGTCAGCAGGGCGACCTGGACTTCCGGCGAACCGGTGTCGGCAGCGCCGCGCTTGTTTTCTTCAATAACCTTCTGGGTGTCGATCGACATTGTTTTTTCTCGTTGATGCGTGGCCGGCAGGAACGTCCAATGACGCACCGCCCAGCTCGCCGTTTCAGGAATGCCGCCTGCCGACGGCAGACGGTGCCCCACAAGGGGACCGCGAAATTGTAACGATCCCTGCCCCCCGTCACAAGGCGCAGGGCCGGAGTGCAGGGATGCGCTCAGAGGTTGAACAGGCGCTGAGGCGACAGAAGTCCACCGTCTGTCACCTGCCCCAGGCCGACGGCGCCCGCATTTTGCTCGAACACCGCAACCAGTCCTTCGGGCCAGCCGGCATTGCGCTGACGCTGCCCCATCCGGAAGCGCCGCGCCTGTTCAGCCTCGATCTCGACGCGCGGAAAATGGCTCAACCCGGCCTCGATGGGCAGCAGCCAGTCCATCAGCGCAGCCTCATCGCCCCGCTCGGCTACCACCCGCAACTCGTCCAGCCCGATCATGCGGGGCGCCAGAAACGGCTCCACCCACAACCGGCGCAACCCGGTGATATGTGCACCGCATCCGAGCAGCTCGCCCAGATCACGCGCCAGCGCCCGGATGTAGGTGCCCGAGCCGCAGGTCACCCGCAGCGACAGTCGCGCGCCGTCGTGCGACAGCACCTCGATGGCCTGCACATGCACCTCGCGCTCTGGCGCTTCGATGACTTCACCACGTCTGGCCTTGGCGTACAGCGGCTCACCGCCCTGCTTGAGCGCCGAATAGATGGGTGCACGCTGGCGGATATGCCCGGTAAGCGACGCCAGCGCCGCCGCCAGCGTCGCTTCCGCGATGACCGGCACCGGGCGACGCAGCAGCTCCGCACCATCGGAATCGTCCGTATCTGTAGTCACGCCCAGCACGATATCGGCGTCATAGGCCTTGGCCGAGCCCAACAACAATCCGGCGATTTTGGTCGCCTCACCAAAGCACAGGGGCAACAGTCCGGTCGCCAGAGGATCCAGACTGCCGGTATGGCCGCCTTTCTCCGCCCGGAACAGCCGCCGCGCCACCTGCAATGCCGTATTGGAGCTCATACCGGCGGGCTTATCGAGCAGGACGATGCCATCCAGCCGACGGAATTGGATTCGAGGACGCATGTAACACCCACTCATGTATCTGCGCGGCAGGCCTGGCCCACCGCGACACAGGGAATATCAAACCGCAAGGCGGTCAACGCACGCCCACGGGAAGCCCAATACCAGAACAGCCCTCGCGGGCTGTCTCGGCATCACTCTTCGTCGGACTTGTTCTGCGCCGCCAACGTATCGGGAAGATCACGCAGAAGATTGTCGATTCGCTCGCCCCGATCCACCGAATCGTCGTAGTGGAAATGCAGCTCCGGCACATGCCGCAGCTTCATCGCCCGGGCCAGGCCGGTACGCAACTCGCCAGCCAGCTCCCGCAGCCCCTTGACCGCCTCCAGCGAGCGCTCCGGCATCAAGGCCGTCACGAACACCTTGGCATGGGCCATATCACGCGTGACCTCCACGTCCGAAACGCTGACCGAGGGCAGCCCGTGCTCACGCACGGCGGCATGCACCAGAGTGCCCAGATCACGGCGGATCTGCGCGGAAACACGGTCGGTACGATGGAAAGTCTTCGGCACGTTGCTTGGCTCTTCTGATTCGATACGGGGGAAACCGGCCGCCCGCCAGATGGCGGAACGGCCGTTGTCGCAGTTACAGCGTGCGCGGCACTTCGATACGTTCGAAGCACTCGATCTGGTCGCCCGGCTTGACGTCGTTGTAGGCCTTCACGCCGATACCGCACTCGGTACCGTTGCGCACCTCTTCCACGTTTTCCTTGAAGCGGCGCAGCGATTCCAATTCACCTTCGAACACCACCACGCTGTCACGCAGCACGCGGATCGGCTTGTTCCGCTTGACCACGCCCTCGACCACCATACAACCGGCGATAGCGCCCAGCTTCGAGCTGCGGAAGACATCGCGGACCTCGGCGATACCGATGATCTCTTCGCGGATCTCCACACCCAGCAGACCCGAGGCCACCTGCTTCACCTGGTCAATCACGTCATAGATGATCGAGAAGTAACGCAGATCCACACCGTGCGATTCGATGATGCGACGGGCCGAAGCGTCGGCGCGCACATTGAAGCCGATCACAGTGGCCTTGGAGGCAGCGGCCGAGTTGGCGTCCGACTCGGTAATGCCACCCACGCCGGAGTGGATCACGTTGATACGGATGTCATCGTTGGACAACGCAACCAGCGCCTGGCTCAGCGCCTGCACCGAGCCCTGGACGTCGGCCTTGATCAGCAGGTTGAGCACCTGCTGGCCTTCGCCCTTGCCCAGCTGCGCCATGATGTCTTCCATGCGGCTGCCCGCCGTGGCGACCAGGCGCGACTCGCGGCGCTTGGTTTCACGCGTCTGCGCGACTTCCTTGGCCAGACGCTCGTCTTCCACGACCACGAAGTCATCGCCGGCTTCGGGCACGCCGGACAGACCCAGCACCTGCACCGGGATCGACGGGCCGGCTTCAGCCGCCTGACTGCCGGTCTCATCGAACAGGGCACGCACACGGCCGTACTGGATACCGCAGACCAGGTAGTCGCCCTTCTTCAGCGTACCCTGCTGCACCAGCACCGTCGCGACCGGGCCACGGCCCTTGTCCAGCGACGATTCGATGACCACGCCGCTGGCGCGGCCTTCGGCCACGGCCTTAAGTTCGAGCAATTCGGCCTGCAGCGAGATCGCGTCCAACAGGTCATCGATACCAAGGCCGGTCTTGGCGGAAATTTCCACCATCTGGATGTCACCACCGAAATCTTCGGCCACGACCTGCTCGGCGAGCAGCTCGTTCTTGACCCGCATCGGATCGGCCGAGGACTTGTCGATCTTGTTGATCGCCACCACGATCGGCGCATTGGCCGCGCGAGCGTGCTTGATCGCTTCCTTGGTCTGCGGCATGACGCCGTCATCGGCCGCCACCACCACCACCACCACGTCGGTCAGCTGCGCACCACGGGCACGCATCGACGAGAACGCGGCATGGCCGGGGGTGTCGAGGAAGCTGATCACGCCCTTGGGCGTGGTCACATGATAGGCACCGATATGCTGGGTGATGCCACCGGCTTCACCGGTCGCCACCTTGGTGCGGCGGATGTAGTCCAGCAGCGAGGTCTTGCCATGGTCGACGTGACCCATGATGGTAACCACCGGCGGACGCGGCACTGCCTCACCCTGGTTGGTGTCGGCGATCGCCAGCAACGCGTCTTCGGCGTCGTTGTTGCTTGCACGCACCACCGTATGGCCGAGTTCCTCGGTCACCAGCGCGGCGGTATCGTGATCGATGCTCTGGGTGATGGTCGCCATGACGCCCATCTTGAACAGCGCCTTGACCACTTCGCCGCCCTTCAGGGCCAGCTTCTGGGCCAGATCGGCCACGGTGATGGTGTCGCCGATCGCCACTTCACGCACCACCGGCGCGGTGGGGCGCTCGAAGCCATGGCTGCCAGCACCGCTGCGGGACTGCTCGTTGCCACGACGACCCTGCGGTGCACGGCCGCCCGGACGACCACGGGAATTGTTGTTGCTGTTGCCGCGACGGGCACGATCGGCCGCCGACAGGTGCAGCTGGCCACCGAAACGGTTGCCACCGTCCCCATCGGAGCCTCGCGACTTGTTGCCGGGTTTGGCTGCCGCACCACCGCGATCATCACGCGCAGGCGCTGCTGGCGTTGCCGCAGCGGCGCGCGACGCTGCCGGGGCTTTGCGCGGCTTGGCCAGCTCTTCAATGATCGGCTGCCGGACTGCAGGCGCCGGCGGGGCCTCTGCCGCCTTGATCGCATCCTCGGCAGCCTTGCGCGCCGCATCTTCGCGCTGCCGCTCAGCTTCCTCGGCAGCCTTCTGGCGCGCGGCGATTTCCTCGTCGCGCAGGCGATCCTTCTCGGCCAGCATCCGCTGTTCATCGAGATTGCGCTGACGCGACTCTTCGAGCTTGCGCAGGATGTCCGCGCGCTCTTCGTCCGGCGTCATCGCCGTCTTGCCGCCCTCCGGCTTGACGTAGGTACGCTTCTGGCGCACTTCGACATTGACCGTGGTTTTGCTGCGGCCCGCATTGACAGTAACTTCCTGCACCTTGCGGCGATTCAGGGTGATCTTCTTCGGTGCGGCTTCAGCTTCTTCGGCGGGCTGCTCTTCCTTGCCGTGCGAACGGCGCAAGAAGCCAAGCAGCTTCACTTTCTCGGCACTGGTCACGATCTGGTCGGGACCGCTGAACTTCATACCGGCCTGAGCCAGCTGCTCCAGCAGTTTCTCGACCGGCGTATTGACCAGTTCGGCGAGCTTGCGGATGGTGGTTTGCTGCGACATTCGGATCCTATGATCTTGTTGGCGCCCCCTCGACACAAGCGAAGGCAGCGCGGAGTCTACGCCCTGAGCGGATCAGGGCACTGTTCATCGCTGGCTCATTCGCCACGCTCCAGGCGGGCGATCTCCTCGGCGCGGGCTGCCAGGACCAGCGCCGCGGCGCGCTCCAGATCCATACCCTCAATGCCGAATTCCAGAATCTCGTCGGCAGCCAGGTCCGACAGATCCTCACTTGTACGCACGCCGTTACCGGCCAACGCGTAGGCAGTGGCCTCATCCATGCCGTCCAATGCCAGCAGGTCCGCCGCCGGCACGCCGCTTTCAGCGTTCTCTTCAATCGCCAGCGCGTCGTTCAGCAGTGCATCACGGGCGCGGGCTCGCAGCTCTTCGACGATGTCCTCGTCAAAGCCTTCCACTGCCAGCAGCTCACCCACCGGCACATAGGCGATTTCTTCAACCGTATTGAAGCCTTCGCTGACCAGAATACCGGCGATTTCCTCGTCCACTTCCAGCTTGTCCATGAACAACTGGCGGGCCACAGCCTGTTCAGCCTCGGACTTGGCTGTCACCTGGTCCTGCGTCATCACATTCAGCTGCCAACCGGTCAAACGGCTGGCCAAACGAACGTTCTGCCCGCCCTTGCCGATAGCCTGGGCCAGACGGTCCTCAGCGACCGCCAGGTCCATCGAGTGACGGTCTTCGTCGACGATGATGGACTGCACTTCCGCCGGCGCCATCGCATTGATGACGAAATTGGCAGGACTTTCGTTCCACAGCACGATATCAACACGCTCGCCATTGAGCTCGTTGGAGACCGCCTGCACACGCGAACCCCGCATGCCGATGCAGGCACCGATCGGATCGGTGCGGCTGTCATGGGCGAGCACCGCGATCTTGGCGCGATCGCCCGGATCACGTGCACATGCCTTGATCTCAACCAGACCCTGACCGACTTCCGGCACTTCCAGCTTGAACAGCTCGATCATGAACTCCGGCGCGGCACGGCTGATGAACAGCTGCGGACCACGGGGCTCCGAGCGCACTTCGGCCAGGTAACCGCGCACGCGGTCTCCGGCACGCAGCACATCGCGCGGAATACCCTTGTCCTTGGGAATAAAGGCCTCGGCGTTGCCACCCAGGTCCACATAGATGTTGCCGCGCTCGGCGCGCTTGACCACACCCGTTACCAGCTCGCCCACGCGATCCTTCCACGCGTCGACCACCTGCTGGCGCTCGGCTTCACGCACGCGCTGCACGATCACCTGCTTGGCGGCCTGCGCGGCAATGCGTCCGAAATCGGGGTTTTCAATCTGCTCTTCGATGTAATCGCCGATTTCCACATCATCGGCCTCTTCCACGGCGTCCATCATGCGGATCTGGCGATCCGGCGACTCCATCACCACATCATCGGCGACCACTTCCCAACGACGGAAGGTTTCGTAGGTGCCATCCTTGTGATCGATGGAAACACGGGTCAGCACATCCTGATCCACGTAACGCTTCTTCGCAGCCGACGCGAGCGCCGCTTCGATCGCATCGAAAATCACTTCACGCGGCACGCCTTTTTCATTGGCGACTGCGTCAACTACCAGCAAAAGTTCCTTGCTCATCGACTCACTCCGCGCGCGGCTTGTCCGCCGCCGTTTCGTTGTTGGATTTATTTTTGGCCTTGCCACCCTGCTTGGGCGCCGGACCTGTCGGTTTGGTGGGAGCCAGGCCCAATGCAGCCCAGTCCGGAATGATGCGCGCCTTGTCGATATTGTCGAACGAAGCCACAAATGGCTTGCCATCAACGACGAACGCCACCGTACCCTGCGCGTGGTCGACCGCAACGATCTCCCCTTGCAGGCGACGGCGATTTTCCTGTGGCAGCTTCAACCCGACCTTGGCGGATTCGCCAATAGCGCGCTCAAACTGCTCCAGGGTGAACAGCGGACGGTCAACGCCGGGCGAAGACACTTCCAGCGTGTAATTGCCGCTGATCGGATCTTCCACATCCAGCTGCGCGGACACCTCTCGGCTCACCCGCTCACAGTCGTCAATGTTCACCATGCGCTCAGGCTGCTCGGCCAACGGCACGTCGATATACAGACGCAACGTGGCCCCACCCGGCGCCGGCAAATACTCGGCACCAAGCAACTCGAGCCCCAATGCCTGCACGGCGGGGCGCAGCAGATTCGCGATTTCAGTAGCCTTGTCGCTCACAGCCAGCTTGATTCGTAAATGAGAGCGCGACTGCCACCCTGCCGGGATTTCCGCGCTCTGGAAACAACAAAGGGCCCAACTGGGCCCTTTGTCCGATATGAACCCGTTGACCGGGTCCCGGTTGCAGAAACGGAAGCAATCGTTCCTGCGAGCCCAACCTATGCCCCTACCCACACAATGTGCAGCAAAGACCGAAGCTGGTAGCGGGGGCAGGATTTGAACCTGCGACCTTCGGGTTATGAGCCCGACGAGCTGCCAGACTGCTCCACCCCGCATCAGAAGCGGAATGATGAAGGATCGCCTCAGTGAATGCAAGCGCCTCTCATCAACCAAGCCACAAACAACCGGCTTGGCGTTGGTAGCGGGGGCAGGATTTGAACCTGCGACCTTCGGGTTATGAGCCCGACGAGCTGCCAGACTGCTCCACCCCGCACCGGAAGTTATTGAATTGCCCTCACCTAAGAGGAACCTGCCGCAACGTCGTTCTGGCTGAACCGCTGCATCGACAACTCAGGCTGTGAATAATACACGAATCCCGCAGATTTGCACCTGTTTTCAGGACAAATGTGCAAAAGAATTGCGCATCCACTCCATGATCGGCCCCAAGCCCAGCGGCAGGAACAGCAACAGGATCGAATTGACACCCAGCACGATGCCCAGGATGCGGTCATTGTTGCGCGGCAGTGGCTCACCGACCGGCTCATCGAAATACATCACCTTGATGACCCGCAGGTAGTAGAAGCAGCCGATGACAGCGCAGATCACACCGACCATGGCCAGCCACAGCAGGCCGCCATTGAGCGCCGCACCGAGCACCGCCAGCTTGGTCCAGAAGCCGAGGAACGGCGGAATGCCGGCCAGCGACGCCATGATGCACAGCACCAGACCGGCCATCCATGGACTGCGGGCATTCAACCCCTTGAAGTCCTCGATATTCTCGCTTCAAAGCCGGCCCGCGACAGCGCGATGATCGCGCCGAACGCGGCGGTGGACATGATGGCGTAGGCGATCGCATAGAACATGGCCGCTGAGTAGCCCTGCTCGCCACCGCCGGCAATACCCATCAGCAGGAAGCCGATATGCGAGACAGTCGAGTAGGCCAGCATGCGCTTCAGGTTGGCCTGGGCGATGGCCATCAGATTACCGACGATCAGCGACAGAGCGGCCAATCCAGCCAATACATACTGCAATTCAGTTGACAGCGGACCGACACCGGCTTCGAGCAGACGGTAGGCCATACCGAATGCGGCCAGTTTCGGTGCCGAGCTGATGAACAGCGCGATCGGTGCCGGCGCACCCTGATAGACGTCAGGCAGCCACATGTGGAACGGCGCAGCACCCAGCTTGAAGGCGACGCCAGCGACCATGAACACCGCACCGGTCAGCAGCAGCAGACGCTCATCGGAATGCGCGATGGAGCCGTGGATCACATCCAGGTGCAGCGAGCCGGTCGCGCCGTAGATCAACGACATGCCGTACAGCAGCAGGCCCGATGCCAGCGAACCGAGCACGATGTACTTCATGCCTGCTTCGGCGGCGAGCTTGTTGTCGCGATTGCTGGCCACCAGCGCGTAGGAGCACAGCGCCAGCAACTCCAGACCGAGATAGACCATCAGCAGACTGCCGGCCGAGACCAGGATCATCATGCCGGCGGTGGCGAACAGAACCAGCACCGGGATCTCGCCCTGGTACAGATCCCGCTCGCGCAGGTAGCTCCAGCCATAGACCAGGCTCAGACCGCTGACCAGCACGATAACGGTCTTCATGACATCGGCGGCATTGTCACGGATGAACATCCCGTGGAACACCTCGCCCTGCCCGCCCACATCGGACAGCAGCAGCACGAAGGCGACAGCCAGAACGGCCACCGACAGGAAGTGGGTCCAGACCTTGTGCTTGCTGCTGATAAACAGGTCGATCATCAGCAGGGCGAAAGCGCCGCCAATCACCGCCAGTTCGGGCAGCAACGGCAGGAGGTCAGCGGTGGTCAACGGCAGAGACGTCGGCGTGGTCATCATCAAATCCTGGAATCAATACTCTCGACGGGCCGCTTACAGCAGCTTGCTCGAAGCGATCTGCATCGCCAGCTTGGCGATGGACGGCTCCATCAGGTCGGTCAGCGGCATCGGGTAGAAACCCAGCACCAGCGTACCGACGGCAAATACACCCAACACCAGCCATTCGCGACCATTGATGTCCTTCAGCTCGGCCACATGGGCATTGCCCACTTCGCCGAAGAACACGCGCTTGTACAGCCACAGTGAATAGGCCGCGCTGATGATCAGCGTGGTCGCGGCGCCAAAGGCAGCCAGCGGATTCCACTGGAACGCCGCCAGCACGATCATGAATTCACCGACGAAACCACTGGTACCCGGCAGGCCCGAGTTGGCCATGAAGAACAGCAGCGAGAACGCGGCAAACCATGGCATCACGTTGACCACGCCGCCGTAATCGGCGATGCGGCGACTGTGCATGCGGTCATACAGCACGCCCACGCAGGAGAACATGGCGCCGGACACGAACCCGTGCGAGACCATCTGCACCATCGCGCCCTGCAAGCCAAGTCGCGCGGCATCGGCATTGCCGGCTTCCCGCACCAGCCAGAGCGCGGTGAACGTACCAGTGTGACAAAGCCCATGTGCGCGACCGACGAATAGGCGATCAGCTTCTTCATGTCGTCCTGCACCATGGCCACCAGACCGACGTAGATGACCGCCACCAGCGACAGCGCGATCACCAGCCATGCCCACTCGTGGCTGGCATCGGGAACGATCGGCAGATTGAAACGCAGGAAGCCATAGCCGCCGATCTTCAGCGCGATCGCGGCCAGGATCACCGAACCGGCGGTCGGCGCCTCCACGTGCGCATCCGGCAGCCAGGTGTGGACCGGGAACATCGGCACCTTGACCGCGAAAGCGATCAGGAACGCGAAGAAGATCCAGGTCTGTTCCTTGCCCGAAAGCTGCAGCTGATACAGGTCGGCCAACTGGAAGCTGCCCCCCTTCAGATACAGGTAGATCAGCGCAACCAGCATCAGCACCGAGCCGAGGAAGGTGTAGAGGAAGAACTTCATCGCCGCGTAGATGCGACGCGGACCGCCCCAGACGCCGATGATCAGGAACATCGGAATCAGCATGGCTTCGAAGAACACGTAGAACAGCATCGCGTCGGTCGCAGCGAAGATACCGACGGTGACGCCTTCCAGGATCAGGAAGGACGCCACGTACTGGTTGACACGCTTGTCGACCACGCCCCAGGCGCCGATCAGCGCCAGCACACCGACCAGCGTGGTCAGCAGCACCAGCGCGATCGCGATGCCGTCAACGGCGAGGTTGTAGCCGATACCGAATGCCGGAATCCACGGATGCTGTTCGACAAACTGCATCACGTCGGCCGCGGTGCGGTCGTAGCCGCTGAGCAGACCGAGACTGAACAGGAAGGTGAGCAATGCCACCGCCAAGGAGGCCCACCGGGCTGCCTGGGCGTTGCGCACGGCGAGGATCAACGCACCGCCGATGATCGGCAGCCAGATGAGGATACTAAGTAGAGGCCAGTTCGACACGTCTTCTATTCCGTACAGGTCAACGCCAGAAATGCATCAGGACGCCCAACAGGGCAATCAGGCCGATGATCATTGCGAAGGCGTAGTGGTAGAGGAAACCGGATTGGGTGCGGCGCAGCAGGTTGGCAGCCAGCTCGACCACGCGGGCCGAACCGTTGACCACCACCCCGTCAACGACCGTGCTATCCACGGCACGGGCGGCCTTGCCGAGCTGCACACCACCGCCGGCAAAGCCGTCGATCCAGAGCTTGTCGAAGCCGTACTTGTTTTCCAGCACCGAAACCGCCGGCGCCAGAGTCTTGCGGGCCTTGCCTGCCAGTTCCGGCTTCCAGATGTAGAACACCCAGGCCAGCACGAAACCTGCAACCGTCAGCCAGAACGCCGGCATCTGCATGCCATGTACCGCATAGGCCACCGAACCGTGCCAGAACTCCTTGCCTACTTCGGCAATGGTGTCACGCGCCGGGTCGTAGAAGTCGACGATACCGGTGAAGAACGACATGGCCTGGCCGGGGATGCCGCCAGCGGCGGTATGGCCATCCCAGCCGGTACCAAACAGCATCGGGCCGATGGTGAAGAAGCCGATCAGGATGGACGGGATAGCCAGCAGGATCAGCGGCACGGTCACCACCAGCGGCGACTCGTGCGGCTCGTGGGCACCATGCCCGTGGTGGTCATCGTGGCCGTGGCCATGATCGGCGTGGTGATCATCATGTGCGTCGCGGAAGCGTTCCTTGCCGAAGAAGGTCAGGAACAGCAGGCGGAAGCTGTAGAAACTGGTGACGATCACGCCACCGAGCACCGCCCAGTAACCGTACAGGGCAACCCAGCCGGCATCGGCAGCGTGCGCGTGCATCGCGGCAGCTTCGATGATGGTGTCCTTCGAGTAGAAACCGGCGAAGAACGGCGTACCCACCAGGGCCAACGTACCGATCCACATGGTGATGTGGGTGATAGGCATGTACTTGCGCAGGCCGCCCATCTTCATCATGTTCTGCTCATGGTGCATGCCCATGATCACCGAACCGGCGCCGAGGAACAGCAGCGCCTTGAAGAAGGCGTGGGTCATCAGGTGGAACACGGCGCCCGAGTAGGCCGACACGCCCAGTGCAACCGTCATGTAGCCCAGCTGGGAAAGGGTCGAATAGGCCACCACCCGCTTGATGTCGGTCTGCACGATACCGATCAGGCCGGTGAAGAAGGCCGTGGTGGCGCCGATGAACAGAATGAAGTCCAGCGCGGTCTGCGACAGCTCGAACAGCGGCGACATGCGGGTGACCATGAAAATACCCGCGGTCACCATGGTCGCGGCATGGATCAGCGCCGAAATCGGCGTCGGGCCTTCCATCGAGTCCGGCAGCCACACGTGCAGCGGCACCTGCGCGGATTTGCCCATCGCGCCGATGAACAGACAGATGCAGATCACCGTGGCCACCGACCAGATCAGCGGCTCGCTGAGAATCTGGATCTGCTGTCCGAACAGGTTGATCGAACCCGACCAGACCTGCATCAGCGCATTGGGATCACCCAGCACGCCGGCATTGGCAAACACCGTCGCGTAGTCGAGCGAGCCAAACACCCACAAGATCGCCGCGATACCCAGCAGGAAACCGAAGTCACCCACGCGATTGACCAGGAACGCCTTCATGTTGGCGAAGATCGCAGTCGGCCGCTTGAAGTAGAAGCCGATCAACAGGTACGACACCAGACCCACCGCTTCCCACCCGAAGAACAGCTGCAGGAAGTTGTTGCTCATCACCAGGGTGAGCATGGAGAAGGTGAACAGCGAAATGTAGCTGAAGAAACGCTGGTAGCCGTCATCCTCGGCCATGTAGCCGATCGAGTAGATATGCACCAGCAGCGACACGAACGTCACCACCACCATCATCATCGCGGTCAGCTTGTCGATCATGAAACCGACGTGCGCCGAATACTGGCCGACTTCGAAGAACGTGTAGACGTTCTGATTGAACGGTTGTGCGCCACCCCACAGCAACTGCGAGAACACGTAAGCCGACAGCGCGCAGCTGACGGCCACGCCAAGAATGGTGATGTACTGGGCGCCCTTGCGCCCCACCTGGCGACCGAACAGGCCGGCGACGATGCTGCCTAGCAGCGGTGCGAGCACCACCGCAATCAACAGACTCTTGGAGAGAGTGATTTCCATCTTCGGATCAGCCCTTCAGCGAATCAACTTCGCCCACGTTGATGGTGTGGCGAGTACGGAACAAGGTCACCAGGATCGCGAGGCCGATTGCAGCTTCGGCTGCGGCCACGGTCAGGATGAAGAACACGAACAGCTGGCCTGCGGTGTCGCCCAGCTCGCGCGAGAACGCGATGAAGTTGATGTTCACCGACAGCAGCATCAACTCGATCGACATCAGCAAAACGATGATGTTCTTGCGGTTCAGAAAAATGCCGGCAACGCTGATGCAGAACATAACCGCACCCAGCGCGAGCATATGGCCCAGGGAAATCATGGCTTGGCCTCCTCGCCACCGGAATTTTTGACGTCAACCTGCACGACCGGCTTTTCGGCCGTCATCTTCACCATGCGCAGACGATCTTTCGCCTTGACCATGGTCTGCTCGGTCGGATCCTGCTTCTTCAGACCCGGGCGGCGACGCAGGGTCAGCATCACCGCGGCAACCACGGCCACAGTCAGGATCACGGCCGCGAACTCGAACGGCAGCAGGTATTCGGTGAACAGGCTGCGCGCCAGCCAGGTGATATTGGAGGTGTCGGCCGCGATCGCCGCCGCGTTGTCCACCGGGAAGGGCGCCGCAGAACGGGCCTTTACACCGATCAGGATCAACATCTGCACCAGCATCACGACCGCCACGACCAGCCCGAGCGGCAGGTAACGCACCCAGCCTTCACGCAAGTCGGAGGTATCGATGTCGAGCATCATCACCACGAACAGGAACAGCACCATCACCGCGCCGACATACACCAGCACCAGCGTGACGCCCAGGAACTCGGCTCCCACCAGCAGCCACACGCAGGCCACCGAGAAGAACGTCAGGATCAGGCACAACACCGCGTACACCGGGTTGCGCACACTGATCACCGAAGCGGCTGATATGCCGGCGACGATCGAGAAAAACCAGAACGAAATATTTACCCAATCCATCTCAAGACCTCAGCGGAAGGCAGCGTCGGCGGCGCGGCGCTCGGCGATTTCGGCTTCAAGCCGATCGCCAATGGCCAGCAGCTGCGGCTTGGTGATGATGTTCTCGCCACGATTCTCGAAGTGGTACTCGAGGATGTGGGTCTCGACGATCGAATCCACCGGGCAGCTTTCCTCACAGAAGCCGCAGAAGATGCACTTGAACAGATCGATCTCGTACCGCGTGGTACGGCGGGTGCCGTCTTCGCGCTTGGCCGAATCGATGGTGATCGCCAATGCCGGGCACACCGCTTCGCAGAGCTTGCAGGCGATGCAGCGCTCTTCCCCGTTCGGGTAGCGACGCAGTGCATGCAGACCACGGAAACGCGGCGACTGCGGAAACTTCTCCATCGGGTACAGCACGGTGTACTTGGGCTTGAACGTGTATTTCAACGTCAGCCACATACCCCCGATCAGCTCGAGCAGCAGCAGGCTCTTGAAATAGTGGGTGATCTTATTCATGAATCAAACGCCCTTCTGGATCACGCCGTAGAACACCATCAGTGCCGTCACCGCGATCCAGAAAATGGTCAGCGGGATGAACACTCTCCAGCCCAGACGCATGATCTGGTCATAACGGAAACGGGGGAAGCTTGCACGGAACCAGATGTAGGCACTGGCGAAGAACAACACCTTCAGCAGCAGCCACGGCCAGCCACCGTTCCAGATCCAGTTGATCCACGGCGAGATATCCGCCGTGACCCAGCCCTGGATCGGGCTCAACCAACCACCGAGGAAGAAGATCGCGATCAGGAAGCTGATCAGGATCATGTTGGCGTATTCGGCCAGGAAGAACAGCGCGAACGCACCACCGGAGTATTCGACCATGTGGCCGGCAACGATTTCCGATTCGCCTTCCACCACGTCGAACGGCGCGCGGTTGGTCTCGGCCACACCGGACACCCAATACACCACGAACAGCGGGAACAGCGGCAGCAGGAACCAGTCAAACAGGCCCGAATTGCCCTTCTGCGCCAGCACGATCTCGCTCAGGTTCAGGCTGCCCGCGGCGATCATCACGCCAACCAGCGCGAACCCCATCGCGATCTCATAGCTGACCACCTGCGCGGCAGAACGCATCGCGCCGAGGAAGGCGTACTTGGAGTTGGAGGCCCAGCCGGCGAGGATCACGCCATACACGCCCAGCGAGGTCATGGCCAGCAGATACAGCAGACCCACGTTGGAGTTGGACAGCACCAGCTTGGCGTCGAACGGCACCACCGCCCACGCGGCGAAAGAAGGTGCCAGCACGATCAGCGGCGCGATCACGTACATCGCCTTGTGGGCGCTGGTCGGGGCTATGATCTCCTTGAACAGCAGCTTGGTGACGTCTGCAAAAGCCTGCAGCAGCCCCCCCAGGCCGACATACATCGGCCCGTGGCGGACGTGCATCCAGCCGATCAGCTTGCGTTCCCACAACACGTAGAACGCCACCGAGATGATGATCGGCATCGCGATCACCAGGATCTTCAGCACCGTCCACAGCACGATGCCGATATCGCCCAAGGCGAGGAACCACTGGTGCAGCGGGTCGACCGCGTTCAACAGCAACTCGTTCATGCAGCCACCACCGTTACCCGTGCAGCGCCCAGCGGCGCGGTTGCGCCGTGGCCCGATTCAATCCACACCGTACCGGCGGCGACGCGTGCGTCGACGACGACCGGCAATGTCGCCTTGCCCGCTTCCGTACCGACCTTGGCCATCTGGCCTTCGGTCAGCTGAAGACGCGCGGCGTCTTCCACATTGAGCACAATGCGCGGTGCGTTGTTCAACGGATGCGACTGCAGCGCTTCGGCGCGACGGACCACCGCATCGATGCGGTAGATCGCCGGCGTCGAAGCCACTTCCAGGCCCTCGCCCGCCAGCAGCGGCTGCGCCGAAGCGGCAACCTTCACCGCCACAGACTGCAGGCTGGCACGCAGACCCGCCAGATCGGTGAAACCGAACCCGGCCAGTTGCATGTCACCCCCCAGCGCACGCAGCACGCGCCAGCCCTCGCGGGCCTCGCCCTGCAACTTGCCGCCAGCGCGGGCAATCTGGTCGCGACCATCGAGATTGGTCAGCGTGCCCTCGATTTCCGGCAGCGCGCCGATCGGCAGGATCACGTCGGCCACATCGCGGGTCGAGGCACAGGCGAACTGGCTGAAAGCCACGACCTTGGCACCGGCCAGCGCCTTGCGGGCAGCGGCGGCATCGGCAAAATCCAGGCCCGGCTCAATGCCATACAGCGCATAGGCCTTGCGCGGCTGCGCCAGCATCGCGTTGACATCCTTGCCGGCCGGCAGCACGCCAGCACGGGTCAGGCCAAGCGCGTTGGCGCCCTGCGGAATGCGACACAGCTTGGCGCCGGTACCCGAGGCAAACGCGCCGGCAGCAGCACGGATGGCGGCAGCCTGCGGGTGGTTTTCGGCAATCGCGCCAACGATGATGACGGAGTTGCTGCCGCCCTTCACCGCCTCGACCAACTGCGCGCTGCCCAGCACTTCGGCAAAGCGCGACGGTGCAACGATCTGCTTGCCAGCCAGCTTGAACGCGAAGTCGAAATCGACCGGGTTGACCACATGGATCTGCGCCCCGTTGCTGGTCTGCGCCTTGCGCAGACGGGCGTGCAGCAACGGCAGCTCGTGGCGGATATTGCTACCCAGCACGACGATGCGATCAGCCTTCTCGATCTCGGCCAGCGACATGCCGAACGCTTGTGCGACAGGAGCGTCGGAGAAATCGCGGTTGTTGATGCGGTGGTCGATATTGGTCGAACCCAGTCCGGCCGCCAGACGTGCCAGCAATGCGCCCTCCTCATTCGAGGTCGACGGATGTACCAGCACGCCCAGATCGTCGCCACGGTTGGCTTCAAAGATTTCGCGGGCCGCGGCCAGACCTTCGGCCCAGCTCACTTCCTTCCATTCGCCATTGACCTTCTGCAGCGGCTTGACCGCGCGATCGGCGGCGTACAGGCCCTGGTGCGAATAGCGGTCGCGGTCGGACAGCCAGCATTCGTTGACCAGCTCGTTGTCGCGCGGCACCGCGCGCAGCACTTCGCCACGGCGCACGTGCAGGAACAGGTTCGAGCCCATCGCGTCGTGGTAACCCAGCGACTCGCGTGCGGTCAGCTCCCACGGGCGCGCCTTGAACTGGAACACCTTGTTGGTCAGCGCACCGACCGGACACACGTCGATGACGTTGCCGGACAGCTCGGTGGTCAGCGGCTTGCCGTCGTAGGTGCCGATCTGCAGGTTTTCGCCGCGGTACATGCCACCCAGCTCGTAGGTGCCCGCCACTTCGGCGGTGAAGCGCACGCAGCGGGTGCACTGGATGCAGCGGGTCATCTCGGTGGCGACCAGCGGCCCCATGTCCTCGTCCACCACCACGCGCTTGCGCTCGTTGAAGCGGCTGACCGAGCGGCCGTAGCCCAGCGACACGTCCTGCAGCTCGCACTCGCCGCCCTGATCGCAGATCGGGCAGTCCAGCGGATGGTTGATGAGCAGGAACTCCATCACCGAACGCTGGTACTTGAGCGCCTTCTCGTTGCGGGTCTGGATCTTCATGCCATCCATGACCGGGGTGGCACAGGCTGGCGACGGCTTGGGCGACTTTTCCACATCGACCAGGCACATGCGACAGTTGGCCGCGATCGGCAGCTTCTCGTGATAGCAGAAGCGCGGAATCGGAATGCCGGCCTTGTCGGCGGCCTGGATGATCATCGAACCCTTGGGAACGACCAGCGACTGGCCATCGATCTCGATGGTCACGTGCTTCGGGCACAACCACAGTCGTCTCATTGGGATTTACCGGTTGCGCGCTCATGCGACAGCAGCCTCCACCTTCTTGCCGTCAACCATCGAATGACCGTTGACGATGTAGTACTCGAATTCGTCCCAGAACTGACGCAGGAAACCCTGGATCGGCCATGCGGCGGCTTCACCGAATGCGCAGATGGTGTGGCCTTCAATCTGGCCGGCCACCGTCTTGAGCTGGTGCAGGTCTTCCATCGTGGCCTGACCGGCGACGATGCGCTCCAGCACGCGGTGCATCCAGCCGGTACCTTCACGGCACGGGGTGCACTGGCCACAGGATTCCTTGTGGAAGAACTGGCTGATACGGCAGGCGAACTTCACGCAGCACACGCTGTCGTCGATCACCACGATCGCCCCAGAGCCCAGACCTGAGCCCAGCGCACGGATGGTGTCGTAGTCCATCGGCAGTCCCTTGAGCTCGGCTGCGGTCAGCACCGGCATCGACACACCGCCCGGGATGGCGCCTTTCAGCGTGCGGCCCGGACGCAGGCCACCGGCCATTTCCAGCAGCTCGTCGAACGTGGTGCCCAGCGGTACCTCGAAATTGCCACCGCGCTGCACGCAACCGGAGACCGAGAAGCACTTCGGGCCGCCATTAGCGGTCTTGCTCAGGCCCTTGAACCACTCCGGGCCGTTGCGGATGATCGCCGGCACCGAGCCGTAGGTCTCGGTGTTGTTGATCGTCGACGGCTTGCCATACAGGCCGAAATTGGCCGGGAACGGCGGCTTGTAGCGCGGCTGGCCCTTCTTGCCTTCCAGCGACTCCATCAGCGCGGTTTCTTCGCCGCAGATATACGCACCGGCGCCCAGGGCGCCATAGATGTCGATATCGACACCGCTGCCCATCACGTTCTTGCCCAGCCAGCCGTGCTTGTAGGCATCGGCCAGGGCCTGTTCGAAATGTTCGAACGGCTCGTGGTGGAACTCGCCGCGCAGGTAGTTGTAACCGACGGTGGAACCGGTGGCGTAGCAGGCGATCGCCATGCCCTCGACCACCGAGTGCGGGTTGTAGCGCAGGATGTCGCGGTCCTTGCAGGTGCCCGGCTCGGATTCATCCGAGTTGCAGAGAATGTACTTCTGCATGTCGCCCTTGGGCATGAAGGACCACTTCAGGCCGGTCGGGAAGCCGGCGCCGCCACGGCCACGCAGGCCGGACTGTTTGACCATCTCGATGACGTCGGCCGGCGGGATCCTCTCTTCGAGGATCTTGCGCAGCGCGGCGTAGCCACCGGTCTTCAGATAGCTTTCGTACGACCACGGGGTGTCGTAATGCAACGTGGTGTAGACCACGTTGTGCGGAAGCGGTGCCGGTCCTACCGGCCCCTTGGATTCGTGGTGTGCCATGTCTTACTCCAGCCCGTCCAGCAGCGCATCGACCTGGTCCAGCGTCAGGCGCTCATGGTAGTGACCGTTGATGACCATCATCGGCGCGCCCGCGCAGCCGGCCAGGCACTCTTCCTCTTTCTTGAGGTAGACACGGCCGTCAGCGGTCGACTCGCCGTGCTTGATGCCCAGCTTCTTCTCGCAATGGTGCACGATATCCTCGGCACCGTTGAGCCAGCAGCTGATATTGGTGCAGATCGCAACGTTGTTGCGGCCGACCTTCTCGGTCTCGAACATCGAGTAGAAAGTCGCCACTTCGTACGCCCACACGAACGGCAGATCCAGATACTTGGCCACGGCGGCGATCAGTTCATCGCTCAACCAGCCCTGATTCTGCTCCTGGGCCGCATGCAGGCCCTGCAGCACCGCCGAGCGCTTGCGATCGGGCGGAAACTTTGCCAGCCAGTGATCGATGTGAGCACGGGTCTTGTCGCTCAGCACCACCATCGGGTCGACGTCACGCGCCGCCTCGAAATTACCTGTCGCCTTCATCGGCCGACCTCAACGAATAGCAAATTCTGGAAAAGCGAGGCCCGCGGCAGCAGAGCCACGCGGGCATCGAGCGTTGTGCAGTTCACCGGCATTACCGGTCGACCTCACCGAACACGAGATCGTAGGTACCGATCATCGCCACCACGTCACCCAGCATGTGACCACGCACGACCGAGTCGAGCGAGGACAGATGGGCGAAGCCAGGCGCGCGCAGATGCACGCGGAACGGCTTGTTGGCACCATCGGAGAGCAGATAGCAACCGAATTCGCCCTTCGGCGCCTCGACGGCCGCGTAAGTCTCACCGGCTGGCACGCAATAGCCTTCGCTGAACAGCTTGAAGTGATGGATCAGCGCTTCCATGTCGTCCTTCATTTCCGCGCGCGAGGGCGGCGCGACCTTGAAGTTCTGGACCATCACCGGACCGGGATTGGCTTTGAGCCACTGCACGCACTGTTTGATGATGCGGTTGGATTCGCGCATCTCGGCAACACGGACCAGGTAGCGGTCATAGCAATCGCCATTGGTGCCGAGCGGAATGTCGAAATCCACCGCATCGTACTTGGCGTAGGGCTGCTTCTTGCGCAGATCCCAGGCCACACCCGAACCACGCAGCATCACGCCGGTCATGCCCCATGCCATCGCATGTTCGGGCGTGATCACGCCGATACCGACGGTACGCTGCTTCCAGATGCGGTTGTCGGTCAGCAGGGTTTCGTATTCGTCGACACGCTTGGGAAATTCATTGGTGAAATTCTCCAGGAAGTCGAGCATCGAACCCTCGCGCGAAGCATTCAGACGCTTCAGCGCATTGCCCTTGTGCCAGCGCGATTCCTTGTACTTGGGCATCGCATCGGGAAGGTCGCGATAGACACCACCCGGGCGGTAATAGGCTGCATGCATGCGAGCACCGGAAACGGCCTCGTAGCAGTCCATCAACTCTTCACGCTCACGGAAGGTGTACAACATCACCGCCATCGCACCCAGGTCCAGCGCACCGGTGCCGATGTTCATCAGGTGGTTCAGGATGCGGGTGATTTCGTCGAACATGGTACGGATGTACTGCGCCCGCTCCGGCGCTTCGATACCGACCAGATTCTCGATGGCACGCACATAGGCATGCTCGTTGCACATCATCGAGCAGTAATCCAGGCGATCCATGTAGCCGATCGACTGGTTGAACGGCTTGGATTCGGCCAGCTTTTCGGTACCACGATGCAGCAGGCCGATATGCGGATCGGCGCGCATGATGGTCTCGCCATCCATCTCAAGGATCAGACGCAACACACCGTGAGCAGACGGATGCTGCGGACCGAAGTTCATCGTGTAGTTGCGGATCTCCTGCTGGGCTTCAACAGGATTGCTGGCGAAGGCCTGCGAGGCCTGCTTGAACTCACTCACTTGCTTGCCTCCGTCTGCGCGCGCTCGCCTTCCGCGGTCTGGAAGCGAGCGTCGTCGCGGATAACGCGTGGCACGCCGACGCGCGGTTCAACCGACGTCACCGGCTCATAGATCACGCGCTTCTTCTCTTCGTCGTAACGCACTTCGACGTTGCCGATCAGCGGGAAATCCTTGCGGAACGGATGGCCCACGAAACCATAGTCGGTCAGGATCCGACGCAGGTCCGGATGCCCTTCAAAAATCACGCCGAACAGATCGAACGCCTCGCGTTCGAACCAGTTCACACCCGGCCAGACGCTGGTCAACGAAGCGACCACCGGCAACTCTTCGTTCGGCGCAAAACAGCGGATGCGCAGCAGCTGGTTGTGCTGGTAGGAACGCAGCTGGGCAACCACGGCAAAACGCTGCTTCGGCATGGCGTCAGGCATCGCCCCAGCGGTCGACTCATGACTGGGGAACTCGCCCCAGGCAAAGCGGCCCGTGCTCTTTCCTTCCACACCACGACTGAAGCCGTGCGAGGACACGTCCGAGGTATCCCACTCGTCACTGCCGTAGCCGAGATAGTCGACGCCGCAAAGATCGGTGAGGTGCTCGAAGCCGAACTCGTCACGCAGCGCCAAGGCGGTTGCGTGCCAGTCGGCCGCAGCCACCTCCAACGTAACTTCGCCGCGCGGTTCGATCACGAAGACCTGCGCACCGGCAAAACGGGCGCGAAGTCGATCGATCAATGAATGTGCTTGCTGGGCCATGGGGGCTGGCGTGCTCTTGATTTGAAAGGGAAATCAGCGAGAGATGGTCTGGGTGCGCCAGATCTTCTTCTGCAACTGCAAAATGCCGTACACCAGCGCCTCGGCGGTCGGCGGGCAACCCGGGACGTACACGTCCACCGGCACCACGCGATCACAGCCACGGACCACCGAATACGAATAGTGGTAGTAGCCGCCACCGTTGGCGCAGCTGCCCATCGATATGACCCACTTCGGATCCGGCATCTGGTCATAGACCTTGCGCAGCGCCGGCGCCATCTTGTTGACCAACGTGCCGGCCACGATCATCACGTCCGACTGACGCGGCGACGGGCGGAACACGATGCCGTAACGGTCCAGATCCAGACGCGCCGCACCGGCGTGCATCATCTCCACCGCACAGCAGGCCAGACCGAAGGTCATCGGCCACATCGAGCCGGTACGCGCCCAGTTCAACAGCGCATCGACACTGGTGGTCACATAGCCCTTCTCGAGCAGCGGATTGTCGCCTTCAGGCCGCAGGATGTCGTCGACCCGCCCTTCCGGGATCGGGTTGTTCATCAGGCCGTCGAGAGTTTGAATCACTCCCATTCCAGCGCTCCCTTCTTCCACACATAGATAAAGCCGAGGAACAGCATGCCTACGAACAGCCCCATAGTGACGAGCGAACGGGCGCCCAGCTCCATGAAGACCTGGGTCCAAGGCACGATGAAGATGATTTCCAGATCAAAGACGATGAACTGGATGGCGATGAGGTAGTAGCGCACGTCGAACTTCATGCGCGCGTTCTCAAACGCCTCGAAGCCGCACTCGTACGGCGAAAGCTTCTGACTGTCCGGGCTACGCGGAGCGAGGAACCGGCCGATCAGCATCAGCGCGATACCGATACCGGTGGCGACGATCAGAAACAGCAGAGACGGCAAATATTCGGCCAGCACAGCGATTCTCTCTTGCCTCTGCCTTGGCACCTGCGGGCGCCGCGGCATGGGTGATTGTCGGGAATGTGATGACGGGGCGCCAACGCGCCCCGCGAACCCGCAAATACTAATGGTGCCCAAGAGGGGACTCGAACCCCTACGACTCTCGTCGCTACCACCTCAAGGTAGTGCGTCTACCAATTCCGCCACCTGGGCTTACGTCAGCGCAACTGTTTTGCAGTGCGCCGCGTATTGTAACCGTCTTCAGTCTTTCTGTGCGCCCTCGACGGGCTTTTCTTCACTCTGGACCGGAATATTTTCCGTGGGAGCGGCCGCCTGCGGCACATCACCCACTGCCGCCACCTGCGGCACCGCCTGCAACTCACCCACGGGCACCGAAGGAGCCACTGCCGGCGCTACCGCCTGGGACATGACCCCGAGCCCCTCACCCGCCGGACGCGCGCCGTGGCTTGCATACCAGGCCATGAACAGGCTGATACCGAAAAACACCACCGCCAGCCACTTGGTACTCTTGGATAGGAAATTCGAGGCGCCACGCGCGCCGAACACCGTACCTGACGCACCCGCACCAAATCCCGAGCCAGCTGCAGCACCCGAGCCACGCTGCATCAGGATCAGCGCGATCATCGCGACCGCCACCAGCACATAGACCACATTGAGGATCAACATCAGCATTTGAAATCCGTCCCGGACAATTCCACCCGATTAGCGACCGGCCGCTGCTCTCGCGATGGCCAGAAAATCAGCCGCCACCAGCGAAGCGCCACCTACCAGCCCGCCATCGACGTCAGGCTGTGAAAACAGCTCTGCAGCATTGTCGGGCTTGACGCTGCCACCATAAAGGAGCGACAACGAATCAGCGATTCTAGCATCGGCCTTGGCCACTACGCCACGAATGAACGCATGCACGGCCTGCGCCTGCTCTGGCGTCGCGGTCTTTCCGGTACCGATCGCCCAGACCGGCTCATAGGCCACCACCGCTTTGGCAAATGCATCGACTCCGGCGAGATCCAGGACCGGCGCCAGTTGCGAGGCGATCACCTGCTCGGTCCGACCGGCCTCACGCTGCTCCAGCGTCTCACCGACACACAAGACCGGGATCAGTCCGGCATGGATGGCCGCCAGGAACTTCCGTGCCACCAGCTCACTGCTTTCGTTGTGGTACTGGCGGCGCTCCGAGTGCCCTACCAGCCCATGCGTTGCCCCGACATCCACCAGCATGGCGGCGGAGACCTCGCCGGTATAGGCGCCCTTTTCGTTGCTGCTGACATCCTGCGACCCGAATGCCAGTTCCGTGCCCTCGAAGTCCTCGATCAGATCGCCCAGATACGGCAGTGGCGGCAAGATCACCAGCGACACCCCCTCAAGCGGCAGGCCAGCGGCCACCTGCCCCACCAGTTCGGTGGCGAATTGACGGCTGCCATGCAGCTTCCAGTTACCGGCAACGATCTTCTGGCGCATTCAGGAATGACTCCCCGTAAAAAGGTGGGCGAAGGATAGCCGAATTGCGGCCATCGACAGGACAACACCGGACAATCCGGGACAACATGCACAAACGCCGCCGGACCCGCAGGCCGCGACGGCGTTGTGGCGGAGCCGCACCGGACAGACCGGCCGGCCAACGCGTTACTTCAGCTTGATCTCGCGCAGGCGTTCTTCCAGGAAGCCATGGGCCGTAATCGCTTCGGGGTAACGACTCGGATTCTCCGCGCTAACGCACGAAGGCAGCACATCGATCAGGAAATCCGGATTCGGATGCAGGAAGAACGGCACCGAGTAGCGCGGCTGGCGGGCCAATTCACCCGGAGGATTGACCACGCGATGGATGGTCGACGGGTACACGTGGTTGGTCAGGCGCTGCAGCATGTCGCCGATATTGACCACGATGGTGTCGGCATCGGAGGTGAACGGCACCCACTCGCCTTCGTGCGACTGCACTTCCAGGCCGGCGGCACTGGCGCCGACCAGCAGGGTGATGAAGTTGATGTCGCCATGGGCGCCGGCACGCACATTGGGGATGTCGTCGGTGGTGATCGGCGGGTAGTGGATCGGCCGCAGGATCGAGTTGCCGTTGTTGGTCTTGTCGGCGAAATAGTCCTCCGGCAGACTGATGTGCAGCGCCAGCGCCGACAGCACGCGCGCGCCCAGCTGGTCCAGCTTCTGGTAAAGACCGTACCCGTACTCCTTGAAGCCGGGCACTTCACTCGGCCACAGGTTCGGCGGCATCACTTCGCGGTACTTGGAATCGTCCGGAATCTCACGGCCGATATGCCAGAACTCCTTCAGGTCGAAATGCTTGGAACCCTTGGCGGTCTCGACCCCGAACGGCGTGTAACCGCGAGCACCACCACCACCGGCCAGGTGATACTGCTTTTTCACAGCCTCCGGCAGCGCAAAGAACGCCTTGAAGGCTCATAGGCGGCATCGATCTCGGCCTGCGGGATACCGTGATTGCGGATACCGGCAAACCCCCACTGGCGATACGCCGCGCCCAGCTCAGCCACGAAGGCGTCACGGTCGGTATCGAAACGGGTGATGTCGAGGGTGGGAATACGGGAACTCATTCAACTACTCCAGAGAAGGAAACGGGGCGCCGGCTATTGGAACCGGGACCCCGACAGCAACACCATGATCCAGCTCAAACCTGTGCGGCAGCCGAACGGACGGCGTCGGCCAGTGCTTCGAGCGTGTCCGTCATCAACCCGGCCTGGTCGGCCTCGACGGTGACCCGCACCACCGGCTCGGTGCCCGACGGCCGCAGG
>NZ_BAZI01000005.1 GCF_001310775.1 Stenotrophomonas pictorum JCM 9942 | reverse complement strand
CGCACCCGGGCAGCCGCGGCGCTGTCGCAGACCACCACTGAACTGATTGGCGAACTGGGTATGGGCGGTGGCCAGTTCCGGATCGAGCTGGAACCGCAGGCGCAGCTCCGCCCGGACCCCAATGGCGCCGAGCGGGTCGAATTCCTGGTGGCTGCCAATGCCGGCCAGCCGGCGCGGGCGCTGCGCAAGGTCGCCTCCGGCGGCGAGCTGTCGCGTATTTCACTGGCCATCGAGGTGGCCGCACTGGGCCTGGACGCGGTGCCCACGATGGTGTTCGACGAGGTGGACTCGGGCATCGGCGGCGCCATCGCCGACATCGTCGGCAGCAAGCTGCGGGCGCTGGGCGAACGCCGCCAGGTGCTGTGCGTGACCCACCTGCCACAGGTCGCCTCCAAGGGTCACGCCCACTATCGGGTCAGCAAGGCGCCGGTGGAAGGCATGACCCAGAGCGCGGTGGAGCTGCTCGACGGCAAGGGCCGCGAGGAAGAGCTGGCGCGCATGCTCGGCGGCGCCGAGGTCAGCAAGGAGGCCCGCGCCGCGGCCCGCAAGTTGCTGGCAGAAGTGTGAGAAATAAAACCGGCGCATGCGCCGGTTTTTTTAAGATCAGATGATGCTCCGCCGCAGCCGGGCTCAACGCCGCTTCTTGCGAACGTACAGCACCAGCGAGTGCTCTTCGAGCTCGAACCCGTGCTCGGCGGCGATCTTCCGCTGCAGCTCCTCGATCTCGGCACTTTCAAATTCGATAATCTTGCCGGTATCCATGTCCACCATATGGTCATGGTGGGCGCCGCGATCCAGCTCGTAGACTGCCTGACCGCCTTCGAAATTGTGCTTGAGCACCAGACCGGCCGCCTCGAACTGAGTCAGCACACGGTAGACCGTGGCCAGACCTATCTCATCGCCGCAATCAAGCAGCTGGCGATAGATGTCTTCGGCCGTAAGGTGGTGATGCGGGGTGTTCTGCTCGAGCAAAGCGAGAATGCGCATGCGGGGATGCGTCACTTTCAAACCGACTTTGCGCAGCTCGTTGGATTCCATAGCCATCCTGTTCATTGGCGGTTTAACGCCAGTTGTCTCCTGTCAGATCGCGCAGGGTGCCGGGGAGTGTATCATCGGCCTGATTTCCTAAAACCGCCCTACCCAATGCGCAACCTCCTGTTGATCGCCGTTGTCGCCCTGTCCACTACTGGCTGCGGCATCATCTACAAGCAGCCCATCTATCAGGGCAACCTGATCCGCGAGCAGTCCGTGGCGCAATTGCAGGTCGGCCAGAGCAAGCAGCAGGTCAACGCGCTGCTGGGCACACCTTCCATTGCTGACCCGTTCCACGCCCAGCGCTGGGACTACACCGCCAGCCAACGTGTGAACCGCCTGGGCAAGACCGAAGTGAAGAATTTCACTGTTTTCTTCGAGAACGATGCAGTGACGCGCTGGGAAGGCGACTACTTCGCCACCCAGGATGCGGAGCTGGCCAAGAACAGCGTGCGCCAGTTCGGTCGCAATCTGGCCAAGGACAAGAAGAAGGGCGGCCGCTGATCGCCGCCTGCTGAACGTCAGCCGCCGCGCGCACGCCGGCGGCGATTTTCCTTGGGATCGGCCACCAGCGGCCGCAGCATCTCAATGCGATCCCCGTCCCGAAGCACCTGCTCTGGACGCGCGACGACGCCATGAACCGCGCAGGCCACCACTTCGCCGTCTGCGACCAGCGCCGCTTCTGCAAGCGCATCTGCCACGACGCAACCTTCCGGCAACTGCAGCTCGCGGCGGAGATAACGATCCGGCCAGGCCAGCACTACTTCCACGCGCATGCCTCAGGCCTCCTGATCGGCCACGCGCACGAAGTCATTGACCATGCGATCGGCCAGCCCCTGAAAACCCAGCGCCAACGCCGGACCCAACAAGCGCGAGGTTGGCTCGAACTCCAGCGTCAACGTCACCTTGCAGGCATCTTCCGCCAGCGAGTGGAATTCCCAGCGTCCGTGCAGGCGCTTGAACGGGCCATCACGCAACTGCATATCGATACTGTGCGGACGCTGCAACGTGTTCTCGGTCATGAACCAGGTCCGGAACGAGCCCAGCCCCAGATCGAGCCGGGCAACAACGCGATCACCGCCCTGCTCCAGGATCTCGGCCTTGTCGCACCAGCGGAAGCGGCGCGGATAGGCGGAGACGTCATTGACCAAGTCGAACATGCATCCTGCGGAGTGTTCGACCAAAGCGCTGCGGCGGATGGTAGGCATGGGATTACAAAGAATGTCCGGAACGCCCCCGAATCGGAGACAATATGTAAATGAGCAAGAAACCCGGCAAGGATAAAGCAAAGAGCGCGACGGTCGACAAAACCATCTCGCTCAACAAGCGTGCCCGTCACGAATACCACCTTGAGGAGCGTGTCGAGGCTGGACTGGTGCTGCAAGGCTGGGAGGTCAAGGCCATCCGCGCCGGTCGCGGCAATATGACCGACGCCTATGCATATGTGAAAGATGGCGAGATCTACCTGATCGGCGCGCAGATCACCCCGCTGATCCAGGCCTCCACCCACGTCGTGGCTGAAGACCGCCGTCAGCGCAAACTGCTGCTGCACCGCCGTGAGATCGACAAGCTGATCGGCCGCGTCGAGCGTGAGGGCTATACCCTGGTGCCCACCGCGATGTACTGGCGCAAGAACAAGATCAAGCTCGAGATCGCGCTGGCCAAGGGCAAACAGGATCACGACAAGCGCGATGCCGCCAAGGACCGTGACTGGGCCCGCGAGAAGCAGCGCGCCATGCGTGCGCACAACCGTAGCGCCTGAGCAAACCCCTGCGCGCTTGGCCGCTCCGGCGCGCGGAACGCCCCGGCGATGCTGGCCCCGCTTGGATTGGTTTCCAGTCCGGCATTCGACACAACAGTTAGCGACGCGCCAGCCGCTCCACCTGATCCCGGAGCGTCTGCATCGGCCTGTCTATACAGCCACGGTTCGCTGATCGCACCTGCACCCGACGCATTTCATTTGAGGGCGGCGCGTGTGCCCCGCCTATTCAGCATTTGCACCAGAAACACGGCGAAAGGATGGGCGTCAGATGAACCGACCAGCCGCGCACCGGCGCGCAGCGCGTGACGATTCAGACGCTTTGCCGTACCATCACCCACGTCGAGCATCGGCCCGCCCCGCAATAGCGGACGGATCGCTGAAGACTTGTAAGGCTCGAAGAAATCGGGGGTGCACTGGTTTCGACGGGGGTTATGAAGTCGCTTGGTGCATGCCGAGGGGGTAGCTTTCCTCGTAAATCCAGCTGCAAAACTCTAGTTGCCAACGACGACAACTACGCTCTCGCCGCTTAAGGCGTAAGCCCCGAACCCACTTGTGCCCGTGCTCGTGGATGTAGGGTCATTATCACGGAACCGGCTGTGACGGCTGCCTGTCAGTCACGGCTTAACCAAAACAGGCTGGTCTTGGGGTGCGCTTCGCATACCGTGCTGCCACAGGACGAGACCCAACGGTAAGCTAAGCATGTAGTACCGGGGATGGAGTGCCTTCGGACGGCGGTTCAATTCCGCCCACCTCCACCATATAGCCGTCTTGGGACGGTACAACAAAGGCTGGAAACCCTAGAGAAATCAAAGGTTCCGGCCTTTTTTGTGCCTGCGACAGTCCGACAGCGCCCATAACCACGCGGGGCAACACTGGGCAATCCAGGGCGCGGTAACTGCGCATGAAGCATGGCCCTCAATGCTCCTTAGCGATGTTGCGATCGGCAAAAGCAGGTCCGCGACGCCCGCTGCTTTCAAAGACGGCGGCCATTTCCTCCCCTCTGGAGTCGCAAGGCGGGGCGCTACAAGGTTGGGATACACAGAGAGGAAAGACCCGTTCCCTTGGACGCCCCCCTTCCCCGGCCATGTACTTGTCAGCAAAGGCAAGATTGCAACGGGCACTGCGTTGACGGGCGGCGCGTAAACGTCAGCCCACCGCCTCAGGCCAAGGCCCCGCCAAGCAGCACGCGCTCTGGAAAGCGCGCGCACAAAGTCGCAACTGGCAAGCAGCGCTCCTGCTGGCTCCCTCTGATGGACGTGCCGCTGCCGGCGCGGCGCGCCAGGGTCTTCCACCCGAGCGCTGGGCCGATCATTGGCACAGCCACGCTGCGGACAGCCATCAACCACTCTTTATCCGGCCCTCGACCAGATGCGTCACCTGTTGGCCGAACATGTCCATGTCCTCCGGGTCATGGCTGATCAGCAGCAGCGGAATGCCGGTCTGGTCCAGGACCGTCTCCAGCTCCTGACGCAAGTGCGCGCGCAAGTGGTGATCCAGCGCCGCGAACGGTTCATCCAGCAACAGCGCCTGCGGTTGCGTCACCAGTGCGCGCGCCAGTGCAGTGCGCTGGCGCTGCCCACCGGAGATCTGTGCAGGCAGCAGATCGCCGATGTGCTCGATGCGGAACGCCTGCAACCACTGCTCCACCGCCGCGATACGGCTCCCGCGCGCCGGGTTGCGCCAACCGCGCTGTAGACCGAAGCCCACGTTCTGGCGCACGCTCAGATGCGGAAACAATGCGTAGTCCTGAAACACATAACCGATCCGACGCCGTTGTGGTGACAGGTGGACACCCGCACGGGCATTAAACAACGTATGGCCATGCAGCCGGATCAGGCCGCTGTCCGGCCGCAACAGGCCAGCCACGGCTTTCAGTGTGAGGCTCTTGCCCGCGCCTGAAGGACCAAACAACACCACGCGGGGCTGGCTGCAACGCAGCTCCGCCTGCAGATGGAAATGCTGGCCGGCGGCTTGCAGGTGGCAGGCGATCTCCAGCTCAAGCCACATCACGTGTGCCTCCTGGCTGTCGCCCCACCAGCCGCGAGGCGAGCAGAAGCACGCTGATGCAAACCACCGAGGACACCATCACCAGCAGATTGGCACGTCCATCGTTGCCTGCCTGCACTGCCTCGTAGATGGCGATGGACAGGGTCTGGGTGCGCCCGGGAATACTGCCAGCCACCATGATGGTGGCGCCGAATTCGCCCATCGCACGCGCGAACGCCAGCAACAGACCGGCCAGAATTCCGCGCCATGCCAAGGGCAGCGTCACCCGGAAGAACAGCGCCATCTCGGAAATTCCCAGCGTGCGCGCAGCCTGCTCCAGCTGGGTGTCGACGTTCTCGAACGCCGCCCGGGCCGGCTTGAACACCAGCGGAAACGATGCCACTGCAGCGGCAACCACCGCCGCCTGCCAAGTGAAAAGCAGATTGATACCGAAGCTGTCCAGCAGCCATGCTCCCAGCGGACCATGGCTGCCGATCAGTACCAGCAGGTAGTAACCGAGCACGGTGGGCGGCAGCACCATCGGCAAAGTGAGAACCGTGTCCAGCAACTCACGTCCTGGAAAGCGCCGCCGCGCCAGCAGCGCGCCCAAGGCGACACCGAACACGAGATTGAGCAGCGTGGCCCAACCGGCGACCTTCAGCGACAACCACAAGGCACTCCAATCCAGGTCGACCATCAGGGACTGCCGAAACCATGTCTGCGCAGAATGGCCTGCCCTTGCGCTGAACGCACGAAAGCCATGAAGGCACGTGCATGCGCGGGAGATCGCGTCGTTCTCACCATTGCCAGCGGATAGCTGATGCCGCCCGGAACCGGCACCTGGAACGCGCGATGTACGCGACCAGGCATCGCCTGCGCGTCGGTGGCATAGACGAAACCGGCATCCACCTCGCCCCGTGCCACGTAGTCCAGCGACTGGCGTACATTCTGGGTGTTGATCATCCGCGGCTGCAGCGCTTGCCACAGACCCGCCTGCTGCAGCACCTCGCGCGCGTAGCGCCCGGCCGGTACGCTGTCCGGATTGCCGATGGTTATCCGCCTGACTCCCGGTTCGGCCAATGCCACCAGTGATGCCGGCTTTCCCCGAGCCTGCGGCGGCACCACCACCCACAGGCTGTTCACGGCGAATATCTGCCGCGTCGCAGGCACCACCAGACCACGTTGTGCGGCCAGCGCCATCGTGGCTTGATCGGCCGAGGCGAATACATCCACCGGTGCCCCGCGCGCGATCTGCTGCAGCAGCACACCGGAGGCGGCGAAATTCAGATCCACACGGATGTCTGGATTCACCGCTTCATAGGCTGCGGCTATTTCACGGAAGCTTTCGGTCAAGCTTGACGCGGCCGACACGGTCAGTTCGACGGCGGCGGCCGGAATCGCGGCAAACATCAGTACCAATGACAACAACGTGTTCATGGACAGGTCCTGGTTCGGGCATCACGCGTTCGCATCGTCCTGGGCCGCCATCTGCGCCAGCCGTTCCGGCTGCAGCAGGATGATTTCCCGCTGGTTGACCAGGATGACCTTGTCATCGCTCAGGCGTCGCAGCACCCGGCTGGCGGTTTCCGGCGCCATGCGCAGGTAATTGGCGATCTCCGAGCGGGTCATGGTCAGATTGAAGCGATTGGCTGAAAATCCGCGCCGGCTGTAGCGGGCGGAGATATCCAGCAAGAATGCGGCCATACGCTCCTCGGTGCGGTAATTGGCCGCCAGCACGGCGGCCTTGCCGATCTCCGCACTGAGCAGGCTGAACAGCTTGGCCTGCAGTGTCGGCATCCGTGTTGCCAGCAGGCTGAGGCGGGGAAACGAGATCCGGCACAGCGACACGGTGTCCAGCGCCACCGCGTTGCAGGGATAGCGCTCACCATGGATCGCATTGAGGCCGATCACCTCTCCCGGCAGACTGAATCCCAGTACCTGCTCGTTTCCCAGGCTGTCATCGATGAAGGTTTTGACCACGCCGGCGCGCACGGCGGCGATGGCCTCAAACGGCTCGCCGGCGCGGAAGATGTACTGTCCGGCGTGATAGGGTCCGACATGATCGACCAGCACGTGCAGCTCGGCGAGCGCGCCCTTGTCATAGCCCTTCATAGCCCTGCGAAGTGCAGGCATCGGAAAACGCGCAGGTGCTGCAGAATTTCAAGGCGTCACCGTCGTTGGCGGCGGCAGGATTGGTGATGGCGGCTCCCGGTGGACCGCGTGATGCTGGGCTGGAGGAATTCATTCCGAAATCATGCAGAAGCAGTCGAAGGCCGGAAGCACGCCGCAATCGTACGCCACAACAGCTCACCTTCATGCTGGATCCGCAACACGTGACCTTCGCGCTGCAGCCAACCGCACTGGATGAAGGAGGGAACCCGCGCCATCGCATCCTTGAAAAACTCCTCGAATGGCACGGTGTTGCGCCATTCGAATGCACGCATGTCCAGTGCATGGTCACACGCAAGACTTTGTACCACCTCGTCAACCAGACATTCCTGCCCGGACAGGATCAGCCCGGCTGCCACACCCGGCTGGCCCGCCGCCAGACATTGACGCCACCGCTGCGGCTGCGACTCGATCTCACACATGACATTGCCAATCTGGCTGCTCGCGCCTGGCCCGATTCCGAGGAGGTCGTGGCGCTTGCGCCGCGGCACGCCCAGCAAGTCACAGTAGCGCTGGCCATCGCCATTGCGTACCGGCAGGGTGAGGTCAGGACGCTGGTAGTGGTCTCCGCCGATGGGGCGATAGCCCGCGGCACGGACCATTCGCCAGGCCTGCAGCCAGTGCGCCGCTGCCGGTTGGCTTGGCAGCACACACGGCGCAGGCAGCAGCAGGCGATCGGGTGCCGACGCCAGCACGGCCTGGAGGCGTTGCAGGAAGGAGAGGTCATCCCGTGCCGGTATGCGCAACTGGTAATAGCATGCGGTGAACCCGGCATGCAGGCCTTGCGCCAGCACCGCCGGGCCATCGGCGCCGGCATGGTCGATCACGGTCAGCCGCGTGCAGCCCACCTCACGCAGTGCGCCCGGCGCAATCCCGCTGGCCGCGTCCAGCCTGACCTCCACCTGTGGCCGGGCGATGGTGGAAAGATGATGTGGCACGGCATCAAGGAGACGTCCAAGCAGCGGCGGCGGCAGATGCTCGGCCATGCCCAGCTGCAGCACCATCGCGCCCACTTCACGATCACCGGCCACCACGCTGGCATGCAGGCGAAGACTGTTCAGCAGCGCCTCAAGCAACCCGTCCGGATCCTCCCTGCCCCCCTGCGGGGCACAGAAGCCCAAGGTAAGGTCGCGCGGTATCAGGTGTTCGTTGCTGGCCAGCATCGCCGCACGCCACCCTGCCTCGCCGAACCCGTGACTGAGCTGCCCGGATGCAGGAAACAGGACATGCTGCGGCTGCTCCAGCAATGCGGCGTGCAACGAGGTGTCGTCCATCCCGGCGGTCTCCACTGGTATGTCTGCATCCTCGCGCACGCCGCGCCCCTGCTCCCTGATATAGATCAAACGCGCCGCAGCTTTTCGGCGGCACCGGCGTCAATGGCTTCCGGCAGATCGGTTTCGCCATCCAGCTGCGGGAAGTGTCGGCGTTCCATGCGACGGATCGCGAAATGCATCCACGCCAGCGCTGCGGCCACCACCACGAACAGCAGCATGAAGCAGCTGCTCCAGATACCCACGGCATCATTCAAGGCGCCGAACGCGATAGGCAGGATGAACCCCCCCAGACCACCGATCATGCCTACCACACCCCCTACCGCACCTACGTGGTGGGGGTAGTACACCGGGATGTGCTTGTATACCGCCGCTTTGCCCAGCGACATGAAGAACCCCAGTACGAACACCAGCACGGTGAACAGGGTCACGCCGATGGCCAGGTGGAAGCGAAGCTCACCGTTGATGCCCTTCACCACGTATTCGGTGTCTGGATAGGCCAGCAGGAAGGTGCAGATGACCGAGACGCTGAAGGTCCAGTACATCACCCGGCGGGCGCCGATGCGATCGGACAGCCAGCCACCGACCACGCGGAACAGACTGGCCGGAATCGAATAGCAGGCCGCCAGCATGCCAGCCGTCGCCACGTCCATGCCGTAGGCGCCCACCAGATAATGCGGCAGCCACAGCGCCAGTGCCACGAAGCCGCCGAACACGAAAAAGTAGTACAGCGAGAAGCGCCACACCTGCAGGTTCTTCAACGGCGCCATCTGCTCGGAGAACGGCATCGGCTTGACGCCATCACGGCGACGCTGTTCCAGCTGCGGGTCCTCCTTGCTGAAGAGGTAGAACAGCACGGCGGCAACGGCCAGACCGACCGCCCAGATCTTGGCCACCATGGTCCAACCGGCGGCCACCATCACCATCGGCGCCAGCAGCTTGGTGACTGCCGAACCGATGTTGCCCGCACCGAAAATGCCCAGCGCGGTTCCCTGCTTGCTGACCGGGAACCACTTGGACACATAGGCCACCCCCACCGAGAAGCTGCCACCGGCGATACCCACACACAACGCGGCGAACAGGAACTGCGGGTAGGTGTGCGCATACGTGAGCATCCAGGTGGCGACGGCGCCGCACAGCATCACCAGCACCAGCACCTTGCGGCCACCGAACTGGTCGGCCCAGATGCCCAGGAACACCCGGCTCAACGAGCCCGTCAACACCGGGGTGGCGATCAGCAGACCGAACTGGGTGTCGTTCAATCCCAGTTGCGCGCTGATCTGGATACCGATGATCGAGAAGATCATCCACACCGCAAAACAGACGGTGAAAGCGAACGTACTCAACCACAACGCGCGTTGTTGCTGCCCATGGGTGACTGCTTGCAGACTTTGGCTCATCGCCACTCCTCCAGAACGTCAGTTCATTCGGCCAAGGCTTCAATTTCTTGAAGACCGCGGACGGGATAGCGCTCTCGCAGCTCCAACAGGAACTGCTGCACGTTGCGCTGGCGCACCTGTAGCTCCAGGTAGTCGCGGATCTGTGTGTGGACCTGCTCGAAGCGCTGCGACTGCCCAGCTTCAAGCGCATCCACACTGACCACGTGGTAACCCCAGCGGGATTCCACCGGAAAGCCCGCCAACCCCTGGCGCAGCCGGAAGACCTGCCGATCGAACTCCGGCGTGGTCTGGCCGCGCTGCAGCATCCCAGCTCGCCACCTTCTCTGCTCGAGGGACATTGCGAATAACGCTGTGCCAGATCGGCGAACAGATGCAGCTGCTCAGCCAGCTGCGCGATCAGCTGCTCGGCCTGGGTGCGGGCCTTGAAGCGGCCGGCGATATCGTCCGCGGGCGCAGCCAGCAGGATGTGGCGTACGCGGATACGGTCGGGCGAACGAAAGCGCTCGGGGTTCTGCTCGAAATAGCGACGACAATCGTTCTCGCTCGGCACACGGTCCTCCACCTGCTGCTCGAGCAGGCGCTGGATCTGCAGTTCCTCATCCGTATGGACGCCGTCGCCCTGCTCTTGGTGCAGGCCCAGCCGCTGGGCCTCACGACGCAGCAGTTCGCGCACCACCAGGGCACGGGCGGCATCGGCACGCGCCTGTTCCGGCCGCATCGCGCGGTGGAACTGCATCTCGCGGGCTATCTCGGCCTCGCTGATGGGTGTGTCATCGACAAACAGACTGCACGGTGCCGGCTGCCCAAGCGAGCGTGGCCCCTGCTGCGCCGCGTCGTCGTGGTGATGATCGGCTTCGACCGGCACCGGCTGGGCCGAGTCGATCACGGTGATCGGCAGGATTCTTGGCAGGCTGCCCATGGCTCACTCCCTCGGGCCGTAGCGCAGCGTGGCCTGGCGGCGGCGCACCACCTGGTACGGCCGCCACAGATAGCTGATCGGGATGCTCCAGACATGCACCAGACGGGTGAACGGTGCGATCAGGAACAGCGTCAGGCCAAGGAAGATGTGCAGCTTGTAGACCCAGTGCACGCCTTCGACGTAGTCGGCAGCGCCGGCACGGAACGTCACGATGTGCTGCGCCCACTCGGCCAGCATGACCATCACGCTCCCATCCATGTGCCCGGCCGAGATGCGGATGCTGTACATGCCCAGGCACAGCTGCGCGAACAGCAGCACCAGCACCAGCACGTCCCCGAAGTTGCCGGTGGCACGCACGCGTGCATTGGTCAGGCGGCGCACCAGCAGGATCACGATGCCGATGAAGCACAGCGCACCGAAGAGGCCACCGACCACCATCGCCAGCAACTGCTTTTGCGAGGAGGTGATGAAGTGCTCATACACCCCATGCGGTGTCAGCAGTCCGACCAGGTGGCCACCCAGAATCGCCAGGATGCCGATATGGAAGCAGTTGCTGCCGATCCGCATGCCGCGGTCGGACAACAGCTGGCTGGAGCCGGTGCGCCAGCTGTACATCGCTTTGTCATAGCGTGCCCAGCTGCCGATAAGCAGCACCGCCACGGCGATATAAGGATAGAACTGGAAGGCGAACTGGTTCAGGTAGTAGTTCATGGCTGTATCTCCCGGTGCACGGCGCGGGCGGGTGAACGGTGGGGAGGATCGCAATCCTGCGAGGGGGCATCGGTGCCAAAGCGCACGGCCTCCTCCTCCCACAGGCGGTCCATGGCTTCGACGGTGTCATCGCGCACTTCCTCGCTGGCACGCTGGCGCAACAGCGCGAGGTCAACCTTGCCCTCGCCCATTTCCACCAGGATCTCCAGCAACACCGCATGCGGCAGCTTACGTTCCGCGGCCCGCGCGGCCAGCATGCCGGCGATATGGCCGATGTGGTGCAGCCAGTCCTTGGCCTCGGCCTGCGGCCGGTGCGACAGATACTCCAGCAGCAAGGCAGGTAGTCCGGTAATTCCCTGGCATCGAGCTCAAAGCCATTGCGCCGATAGGCGTCGATCAGATCCACCATGGCCTGGCCCCGGTCGCGCGACTCGCCATGGATATGCTCGAAAATCAACAGGCTCATCGAGCGGCCACGGTCGAAGGTGGCCAACCAGCGATCCTGCGCATCCAGCGGATCGGTGGCCAGCAGGTCACGGACGAAGCCCTGCAACTGCCTGCGTCGGGCCGGCGACAGCGCCGGATCGTCGCAGGCTTCGAGCAGCTCCTCGCCGTGCTGCCAAAGCTCGTCACGTGGATAGTCCAGCAACACTCCGATCAACTTCAGCAGGCTCATTTGGACACCTCATGACGATGTTGACGGTTGGGGTGCACCGCGTACGTGGTGCTCTTGCGCTGGCTGAACAGATCCGCCGGGCTGTCGCCATTGCAACCGTTGCCGAAGGTGAAACCGCAGCCGCCGCGCTCACCGAAGGCATCATTGGCGTACTCGCGGTGGGCGCTGGGAATGACGAAACGGTCTTCGTAATTGGCGATGGCCAGGTAGCGATACATGTCCTCGGCCTGCGCCGCCGTCAACCCCACCTGGTCGAGCACCTTGTGGTCCTCGACACCGTCCACGTTCTTGGCCCGGCGCCAGGCGCGCATCGCCATCAGGCGTTCGAGCGCACGCACCACCGGCATCTCGTCGCCGGCCGAGAGCATGTTGGCCAGATACCGCACCGGGATGCGGAGCGAGGCGATGTCCGGCAACTCGCCACTCATACCGACGCGGCCGCGCTCGGCCGCCGACTGGATCGGCGACAGCGGCGGCACGTACCAGACCATCGGCAAGGTGCGGTACTCCGGGTGCAGTGGCAGCGCCAGCTTCCAGTCGATGGCCAGTTTGTACACCGGCGAGGCCTTGGCCGCTTCCAGCCAGCTGTCCGGAATACCCTCGGCCCGTGCCGCTTCGATCACCTTCGGATCTTCCGGGTCCAGGAAGATATCCAGGTGCGCCTGGTACAGGTCCTTCTCGGCTGCAACCGAGGCCGCCTCGGCAATGCGGTCGGCGTCATAGAGCATCACGCCGAGGTAGCGGATACGCCCCACACAGGTTTCCGAACACACCGTGGGCTCGCCCATCTCGATCCGCGGGTAGCAGAAGATGCATTTCTCGGACTTGCCGCTCTTCCAGTTGTAGTAGATCTTCTTGTACGGACAGGCCGACACGCACATGCGCCAGCCCCGGCACTTGTCCTGGTCGATCAGGACGATGCCATCCTCCTCACGCTTGTAGATCGCGCCAGACGGACAGGCAGAAACGCAGGCCGGATTGAGGCAGTGCTCGCACAGGCGCGGCAGATACATCATGAAGGTCTTTTCGAAGGCGCCGTAGATCTCCTTCTGCACCTGGTCGAAGTTGTAGTCGCGCGAACGCTTGCTGAATTCAGTGCCCAGGATCTCCTCCCAGTTCGGCCCCCACTCGATCTTCTGCATCCGCTCGCCTGTGAGCAGCGAACGCGGCCGCGCGGTCGGCTGGTGTTTCAGATCCGGTGCATCGTGCAGATGCTGGTAGTCGAAATCGAACGGCTCGTAGTAGTCGTCGATCTGCGGGAGATCCGGATTGGCGAAGATCTTGGCCAGCATGCGCCAGCGACCGCCGGCGCGTGGCACCAGCTTGCCGGCGCGGGTGCGCACCCAGCCGCCGTTCCACTTCTCCTGGTTTTCCCATTCCTTGGGATAGCCGATACCCGGCTTGGTCTCGACGTTGTTGAACCAGGCGTACTCGACGCCCTCGCGCGAGGTCCACACGTTCTTGCAGGTGATCGAACAGGTATGACAGCCAATGCACTTGTCCAGGTTCAACACCATCGCAATCTGGGCACGAACTTTCATCACACCACCTCCCGGGCGGAAACTGCGGTCTCTTCGCCGTCCAGCCAGTCGATCCTGTCCATCTTGCGCACAATCACGAACTCGTCGCGGTTTGTGCCGCAGGTACCGTAGTAGTTGAAACCCCAGGCAAGCTGCGCGTAGCCGCCGATCATGTGGGTGGGCTTGAGCACGATGCGTGTCACCGAGTTGTGGATACCGCCGCGGGTACCGGAAATTTCCGAACCGGGCACATTGATGATGCGTTCCTGGGCGTGGTACATCATCGCCATGCCCGGCATCACGCGCTGGCTGACCACCGCACGCGCGGCGATCGCCCCGTTGACGTTGAACAACTCGATCCAGTCGTTGTCCTCGATGCCGGCATTGCGCGCGTCGTCCTCGCTCAACCAGACGATGGGGCCGCCACGCGACAGCGTCTGCATGATCAGGTTGTCGCTGTAGGTGCTGTGGATGCCCCACTTCTGATGGGGAGTGATCCAGTTCAGCACGATCTCCTTGTTGCCGTTGGAGCGCTTGCCCAGCAGCGGCGCCACCGTCTTGGTGTTGACCGGCGGTCGATAGCCCATGAAGGCCTCACCGAAATCGATCATCCACTCGTGGTCCTGGTAGAACTGCTGGCGGCCGGTCACCGTGCGCCAGGGAATCAGCTCGTGCACATTGGTGTAGCCGGCGTTGTAGCTGACGTTGTCGTCTTCAAGGCCGGACCAGATCGGCGAGGAAATGATCTTGCGCGGCTGCGCCTGGATGTCACGGAAGCGGATCGCCTCGTGTTCCTTGCCCACCGCAAGATGCGTGTGCTCGCGGCCGGTGAAGGTGCCCAGCGACTCCCAGGCCTTGACCGCGACATGGCCATTGGTTTCCGGCGCCAGGTGCAGGATCACTTCGCAAGCGTCGATGGCGGTATCAATCGCCGGCCGGCCATGGCTGATGCCTTCGTCCAGCACGGTGTGGTTGAGCTTGCCGAGGAATTCCACCTCGTGCTTGGTATCCCAGCTCATTCCCTTGCCGCCGTTGCCGAGCTTGTCCAGCAGCGGGCCCAGCGAGGTGAACTTGCGGTAGAGGTTGGGATAGTCGCGCTCGACCACCGCCATGCTCGGCATGGTCTTGCCGGGAATGGCCTCGCACTGGCCCTTCTTCCAGTCGGCGACGCCGAACGGCATGCCCAGTTCGTTGGGCGTGTCGTGCAGGGTCGGCACCAGCACCAGGTCCTTCTCGACACCGAGCACGCCCGGCGCCATGTCGCTGAGCGTGCGTGCGACACCCTTGAAGATTTCCCAGTCGCTGCGCGATTCCCAGGCCGGGTCCACCGCCTTGGACAGCGGGTGGATGAAGGGATGCATGTCCGAGGTGTTGAGGTCGTCCTTCTCGTACCAGGTGGCAGTCGGCAGCACGATGTCCGAGTACAGCGCGGTGGTGCACATGCGGAAATCCAGCGTCACCAGCAGGTCGAGCTTGCCTTCCGGTGCCTCGTCATGCCATTTCACGTCCTCGGGCTTGACCGCGCCCATCTCGCCCAGGTCCTTGCCCTGCAGGCCGTGGCGGGTGCCGAGCAGATGCCGCAGCATGTACTCGTGGCCCTTGCCGGAGGAGCCGAGCAGGTTGGAGCGCCAGATGAACATCATGCGCGGGTGGTTCTGCGCGGCATCCGGATCGGCGAAGGCGAAGTCCAGCGAACCGTCCTTGAACTTGGACAGCGCATAGTCGGCCGGCGAGATGCCGGCCTGTTCGGCCTCGCGCACCAGCTGCAGCGGATTGCGGTCCAGCTGCGGCGCGCTCGGCAGCCAGCCCATGCGCACCGCACGCAGGTTGAGGTCGGCCAGGCTGCCGCTGTACTTGGCAGGATCGGCCAGCGGCGACAGCAGTTCGTTGACCTGCAGCTTTTCGTAACGCCACTGCCCGGTATTGAAGTAGAAGAACGAGGTGCCGTTCATCTGCCGCGGCGGGCGGCTCCAGTCCAGGCCGAAGGCCAGCGGCTGCCAGCCGGTCTGCGGACGCAGCTTTTCCTGGCCCACGTAATGGGCCCAGCCACCGCCGGTCTGGCCCACGCAGCCGCACATGACCAGCATATTGATCAGGCCGCGATAGTTCATGTCGTTGTGGAACCAGTGGTTCATGCCGGCGCCGACGATGATCATGCTGCGGCCATGGGTTTTGTCGGCGGTGCGGGCGAATTCGCGGGCGATCTCGATCACCTCGGCGCGCGACACGCCGGTGATGCGCTCCTGCCAGGCCGGCGTACCCGGCACGTTGTCATCGAAACTCCTGGCGACATTGCCGCCGCCGAAACCCCGATCCACGCCGTACTGCGCCAGCAGCAGGCATACACGGTGGCTACCAGCGCCTCACTGCCGTCGGCCAGCGGCAGGCGGCGCAGCGGGATATTGCGCTCCAGCACGTCCTCGGCCGGCGCGGCGGTCCAGCCGTCGCTCTCGATGCCGCCAAAGTACGGGAAGCTCACCGCCTCGATGCCGTCATGGATATCGGCCAGACTCAGCCGCAGGCGGGTCTCATGGCCATCGCTGGCCTTCTGCTCGATGTTCCACTTGCCCTTCTCACCCCAACGGAAACCGACCGAACCATTGGGCACGGTGATGTCGCCGCTGTTCTCATCGAACGCCAGCGTCTTCCATTCGGGGTTGTTGCTCTCGCCCAGCCCGCCCAGTTCGCTGGCGCGCAGGAAGTGGCCCGGTACGAGTCGGCCATCGGCACGGCGCTCGATGCGCACCAGCATCGGCATGTCCGAGTACTGGCGGCAGTAGTCCTGGAAGTACTGCGAGGGCGTATCGACGTGGAATTCGCGCAGGATCACGTGGCCGAAAGCGAATGCCAGCGCAGCGTCGGTGCCCTGCTTGGGATGCAGCCAATGGTCGGTGAGCTTGGCCAGCTCGGAATAGTCCGGGCAGATCGCCACCGTCTTGGTACCGTTGTAACGCGCCTCGGTGAAAAAATGCGCATCGGGCGTGCGCGTCTGCGGCACGTTCGAGCCCCAGGCGATGATGTAGCGGCTGTTGTACCAGTCGGCCGATTCCGGCACGTCGGTCTGCTCGCCCCACACCTGCGGCGAAGCCGGCGGCAGGTCGCAATACCAGTCGTAGAACGACAGGCAGGCGCCCCCGAGCAGCGACAGATAGCGCGCACCGGCGGCATAGGACACCATCGACATGGCCGGAATCGGCGAGAAGCCAACGATACGGTCCGGGCCGTATTCCTTGGTCGTGTAGAGGTTGGAGGCGGCGATGATCTCGTTGGCCTCGTCCCAGTTCAGCCGCACGAAACCGCCCATGCCACGACGGCGCTTGTACTCGCGCGACTTGGCCGGGTCCTGCACGATGCTGGCCCAGGCCTCGACCGGCGACAGGGTCTTGCGTGCCTGCCGCCACATGCGCAGCAAGGTGCCGCGGATCAGCGGGTACTTGAGGCGGTTGGCGCTGTACAGATACCAGGAATAGCTGGCGCCACGCGGACAACCACGCGGCTCGTGGTTGGGCAGGTCCGGGCGGGTCCGTGGATAGTCGGTCTGCTGGGTTTCCCAGGTGACCAGGCCGTTCTTGACGTAGATCTTCCAGCTGCACGAGCCGGTGCAGTTCACGCCGTGGGTGGAGCGCACGATCTTGTCGTACTGCCAGCGGGCGCGGTAACTGTTCTCCCAGTCGCGGTTCTCGCTCTTGCTGAACCCGTGGCCATCGGCAAAGGGTTGTGGGTCCCGCTTGAAGAACTGCAAGCGATCAAGGAAGTAGCTCATGGTCAATCTCCGTTCGCAAACTTCTGCATCATGACTGGGTGTGTCTTCTGGCTACGCTGTGTGGCTGTCTCAGCAGGGCGTCTCGGCGCCGCGCCGGTAGTACCACCACCACGTCACCGCCAGGCACGTGGTGTAGAACACGATGAATCCGTACAGCGCCATGTCCGGGCTGCCGGTCAAACTGATCGAAGTGCCGTAGCTCTTGGGGATGAAGAAGCCACCATAGGCACCGATCGCGCCGGAGAAGCCGACCACCGCGGCCGATTCGATGCTGGCCTGGTGGGCAGAGGCCTTCTTGCCTTCGGCCCCCTCACTGGCCGACAAGCGCTCATGCAGGGTGCGGAAGATCACCGGAATCATCCGGAACGTGGTCCCGTTGCCGATGCCGCTGAGTACGAACAAGGCCATGAACGAGAGCAGGAAACCGTAGAAATTGCCGCCCTGGCCGTTGCTGGGCAGGAAGTGCAGCACGCCGAACACCGCGGCGATCATCAGCGCGAACACCCAGAACGTCAGGCGTGCGCCGCCCCAGCGATCAGCCATGCTGCCGCCCACCGAGCGCATCAGCGCACCCAGCAACGGGCCGATGAAGGCATAGGTCATCGGGTTGACTTCCGGGAACTGGCTTTTGACCAGCATCGGGAACCCGGCCGAAAAGCCGATGTAGGAACCGAAGGTGCCGATGTACAGCCAGCACATCAGCCAGTTGTGCTTGCGGCGGAAGATGACGGCCTGCTCGGAGAACGAGGAGCGGGCGCTGGTCAGGTCGTTCATGCCGAACCACGCGGCCAACGCGAACAGGACAATGCCCGGCACCCAGATGAAGCCGGCGTTCTGCAGGAACAGCGGCTCGCCACCATCCATGGTCGGCTGTGGCGCCCCGCCCAGTGCGCCGAACACGCCTGCCGTGATCACCAGCGGGATGACCGCCTGTGATACGGAGACGCCGACATTTCCCAGCCCCGCATTCAGCCCAAGTGCCGAGCCCTGGCGCTGCTTGGGATAGAAGAAGGAGATGTTGGACATCGAGGAGGAGAAGTTCGCACCGCCAAAGCCGCAGAACATCGCGATCAGCACGAACACCCAGTAGGGCGTGGACAGATCCTGCACCGCAAAGCCCAGCCACAACGTCGGGATGAGCAGCGAAGCGGTGGACAATGCGGTCCACCGGCGCCCGCCGAAGATCGGAATAACGAACGAGTAGAAAATGCGCAGCGTGGCCCCGGAGAGACTGGGCAGCGCCACCAGCCAGAACAGCTGATCGGTGCTGAGGTTGAAGCCGATGCGCGGCAGGCTGATGGTCACCGAGGAGAACAGCACCCATACGGCGAATGCCAGCAGCAACGCGGGAATGGAAATGATGAGGTTGCGTGTGGCGACGCGCCTGCCTGTGCGTTCCCAGTAGTCGGGATCTTCGGGCCGCCAATCGGTGATGACCCGGCCTGTGCTCGCCTTCTTGCCTGTTTTGACATCGTCACTGACAGTCATGCATGGCTCCAATGCGGTATGAAACGGCGCTGGCTTGCTGTGCTTTTACTGTGCTCAATCGCGCCACCGGCGCCATTAAGCCCGGGCCGCGCTGGTGGCGCGATTGATCTGGATCAATCAACGGCGCCTGCGCGCCGGTTTCCTGATATATGTCAAACCATGGAGGATGTGGCCGCCGCGGACCGGCGCGAAGGACCGCGCTGTCGCAGGCTGTCGCGTATATCCACGTCAAGCCGCAACTGCAGCGGTTCTCCGCCCGCAGCAACGTCAAAGCTCAGGCCGTCACGGCACGGCAACCGCGCCTGCAACGCCAACACGGCATCGCGCGGAAGGCTGATCTGCAGTATCGCCGTATCACCCGTGATGAGGACTTCACCGGAAGGAACTAGGCGCAGGGTCTGCGACCAGCAGCGCTCAGCAGCCAGACGAGTGTGGTTTTCCACCCTCTGGCCGGCCAGGAGTCTGGCCAATTCCGCCTCATCAATACGCAATCGTATCGATTGGCGGTGAATCTGCACTTTCATGATGCAACCTCCTCCCATTGTGCGGGGGTATTGCAGTTCACCAGCCATGGAGCGACATCGTCCGACAAGGGCAGCTCAAGTACGCCAAGGCGCGCTTGCAGGGCGTGCAGGGAACGCGGCCCTTCGCGTTGCTGGACCATGGACGCCACTACCTTGCGGCATGCATCGTCGATGTTCAACCGCATCGGCAGCGGTTGCCCTTGGAAGATCACGCACGGCGCCGGTCCGGCATCCCGCAGGCGCCCAAGCAATGCCTTGTTCAAGCGCGGCATATCTACCGGGACCACCCACGCGGGACCATCATCAAGTATCGGCAACACGCTGTACAAGCCGCCCAGTGGGCCGCAACCTGGCAGCTTGTCGGGTACCGCGTCGAAATCCGGATAGTCACCGCTCACCCTGACCGGTCGTGCACCGGACTGCTCAAGCAGCCCGCACATGTGCGTCAGTAAAGGCCGCCCGCGCCACAGCAGCCGCGCCTTGTCCTGTCCCATCCGGCTGGACAGACCTCCGGCCAGCACGATGCCGGCCAGCAGTGAAGACTCAGTGCGGGTGTTCATGAACGTGTCTCTCGTCCGCCGGCCCCACGACCGGCTCACACAACGCGCAGCCCTCACTCCACTGGCTGTCACCGTCCAGATAGTGCTCCTGTTTCCAGATCGGCGAACGGTGCTTCACCGCCTCGATCAGCTGCCGGCACGCCCGGAACGCCTCATCGCGATGGGGTGTTCCGGCAGCCACCACCACGGCGACATCGCCCACCGCCAACCGGCCTTTGGCATGTGCCACATATAGCTTGATGCGCGGACCGAAGTCCGCCTCGACCTCGGCGACAAGGCGCTGGAACTCGTTCATGACCAGCGGCTCGAACAGGTCATAGGTGATGCCCTGCACACCACGTCCCTGGTTGAGATCACGCACTTTGCCGATAAACACATCGATGCCGCCGAATGCGGGATCGGAAACGAAGTCGATGGCTTCGGCTGGATCAACCCTGCCGTTCGCCCGTTCAACAATTTTCCAGAGGCTGCCTGTGCGCATGGTTCAGCCTCCGCTGACGGGAGGCAGGATGGCAACACGGCCATCGTCCGGCAGCGGATCATCGTCACGCAACACCCGCTGCTCGTCGGCAAAAACGGAGTAGTCGATAAGCCCCGCGCGGAACTGTGGCCAGCGCTGCACGATCAATTCACGCAATGCCTGGCGCAGATCCGCGATGTGCTCGCCATGCGTGACCACCTCGATCTCGCGCTGCGGATCCAGATCCGAAAACGCGCCGAACAGCTGAACCTGCATCTGTTTCATGACATCTCCTGTGCAACCAGTTGCACCGGTTCGCAGTGACCCCAGCCCTGTACACGAACCGGCGTGCCGGCAACGGCGAGACCGCCCTCTTCCTCCAGTACCGCCCAGGCATTGGCCTGCAGCGTGGTCTTCAAACGGAACGATTCCTGCCCACCCAGCACGCGGACACTCAAGCGTCCTGCCGCGTCCACTTCCACCCGTGCGCGGACATGCGCGCGCAGCCCCGGTGGCTTGGGCACGTCGGCCTGCAGCGGCAGCTGCAAAACCGGTTCATCCTCCAGTCCCAACAGTCGGCGCAAGACCGGCTCGACAAAAAAGCGCTGGCCCACCGCCGCCGAGACCGGATTGCCGGGCAGGCCGAAATACAATGCGCCGTCCGGCAGCCGCGCGAACAGCAATGGCTTGCCCGGGCGGATCGCGACTTTGTGGAAAATGATCTGCGCGCCACGTGCACGCAAGGCATCGGGAAGGAAGTCGTAGCGCCCTTGCGACACCGCACCGGTACTGACCAGCAGCCGCGCCCCTGCGCGCAGTGCGTCCTCCAGCGCCCGGGTGAAATCCGCCATCTCATCGGCCACCCCGCCCTGCCACACCACGTCGGCCCCCGCCGCTTTCAGGCGGCGGACCAGATATGGCCGATTGCTGTCGCGGATCTGTCCCGATTCCAGCGCCTGTCCGGCGTCGCTGACCAGCTCCTTGCCGGTGGCGATGACTGCCACGCGCGGCTGCTGGCGGACCGGCACGCTGACCGTGCCGATCGCCTGCAACAGGGTCAAGGCATTGATGTCGAGCAACGTGCCTGCGGCAAGCACCACCTCGCCGAGCTCCACGTCCTGCCCGCGAAGGCGTACATGCTGCCCGGGCTTGAGCGCCTCCCGCAGGCGGATACGCAGCGGTCGCCCGGCATCGGCCTCCAGGACCTCGACCTGCTCCACCGGCACGACGCTGTCCAGACCTTCGGGCATCCGCGCACCGGTCATGACTTCCCAGGCGCCGGCCCCGCCTCGGGCTGCGGCATCGCCGGCAGCTTGCCAGCCCTGCACCTCGAAAGTGCTGCCGGCGGCAACCACCGCACCGGCGGCGCGCAGCGCGAATCCATCCATCGCCGAGTTGTTGAACGGCGGCAATGCTTGCATGCTAGTCGCGGCCACTGCCAGCGTACGTCCTTCCGCCCGTTCCAGCGGCAGTGTTTCAGCCGGCAACGGCTGGGCCGCCGCCATCAGATGGTGCAGCGCCTCGGCATAACTGATCATGCATGCCCGCCTTCGTCATGGCTGCCACCGCCGATCATGGCCAGCGCATGGCCCAGCAGCGGTGCCAGGATATCCAGACACTGCTTTGCCGCACGTGGGCTTCCCGGCAATGCGATCACCAGCATCGTGCCCAGCTGAACCACTTCAGCGCGACTCAACCAGGCGTGCTGGGTATGCTGCGCGCTGAGGCTGCGCACCATCTCGGCCAGCCCTTCGACACGACGTCCCCCCAGCGACTGCAAGGCTTCGGGGGTGAGATCACGCGGCCCCAGTCCGGTGCCGCCGGTGCAGATGCACAGCCGCACCCCGTCAGCTGCCAGCGCCTGCAGGCGCCCCGCCAGTGGCTCGATACCGTCCGGCAGCACTTCCACCGTTTCCACATCGCCACCGAGTGTCTGCAGCCGCTGCACCAGGCCTGGGCCGGACTCGTCGATATAGCGGCCATCGCTCGCACGGTCACTGAGGGTGATCACCGCGCAGCGCGTGCCGTGCAGTCCTTTGGGCGAACGCGGCTGGAAGCGTGCCAGCTCGTCGGTCGCCATGCCCTGTGGATGCATCCACACCCCACTCTTGCCACCTTCCTTGAACAGCAGGCGGATACCACTGATTTCCAGCGCCGGCTCAACCGGCTTGCTCAGGTCATACAGCGTGAGTAGGGCGGCATTGACACCGGCCAGTGCCTCCATCTCCACGCCCGTACGCGCTTCACTGGCGCATTCGCACCACACCCGGATCGCCTGCCGTTCGGGCACCGGCGCGCAGTACACGCGTACCAGTTCCAGCGGCAGTGGATGGCACAACGGCATCAGTGTCGAGGCCGACTTGGCCCCCTGCAGCCCGGCGATCTCCGCCATGACCAGGGCATCGCCTTTGGGCAGCCGACGCTCGACGATCATCGGATACGCCGCGGGTCCGGCAATCAGCTCACCCACCGCCACCGCACGACGCCGGGTCACGCGTTTGTCACGGACATCGGCCATATGGAAAGCCGCACTCATTCCAACGCTCATCGTTCTTTCATCCTCCAATCGAGGCCAGGTGCGGGGTCAAGCCGGTCAGGCCCTGATGCAGTCCGTGCCCGGCCGCCTTCAAGCCCAACTGGGTGGTGATGCGCGCCAACAGCGCATCACTGTCATCATCTGATTGCAGCAGCGGTCGCAACGGCACCCCGAAGTCGCCAAACAGGCATAGCCGCAAGTCGCCGCGCGCGGTCACGCGCAAACGGTTGCAGCCTCGACAGAAATCGCGCGAATACGGCGCGATGATGCCCACACGGCCGCAGTAGTCGGGATGGGCGAACTCACGGGCCGGGCCGGCATCGGCGGCGCGCGCACGCTCACTCCATCCGGCGGCCAGCAGTTGCTCGACCAACACCTCGGCACGCAGGTGATAGCGCTCGAAATAATCGGCGTTGTCACCGGTGCGCATCAATTCGATGAAGCGGATGCTCAGCGGACGCTCGCGCAGGAACTCCATCCATTGCGGAAGCTCATCGTCATTGACGCCACGCAGCAGTACCGCGTTGAGCTTGATCGATGGAATGCCCAAGGCCTGTGCCAGGGCGATGCCTTCCATGATTTGCGGTAACCGGTCGTGCCCGGTGATGGCACGGAAGCGCTCGCGCTGCAGGCTGTCCATGCTCACGTTCAATGCGTTGAGACCGGCGCGGCTCCACCCCGGCAGATGTCGTGGCAACAAGGTGCCATTGGTGGTGATGGCGACCTTGCGGATGCCCGGCACCTGCGCCACGGTGGCGATGATCTGCTCCAGATCCTTGCGCAGGCTGGGCTCGCCACCGGTCAGGCGGATCTTGTGCATGCCCAGGATCGCAAATGCGCGCACCAGCCGGGCGATTTCGTCGACTGTCAGGAATTTCGGTCGACCGTCTGCCTGATAGCCCTCAGGCAGACAATAGCGGCAACGGAAATTGCAGGCCTCGGTGAGCGACAGCCGCAGATAGGGAAAGCGGCGACCGAAGCCGTCAGCAAGTTGATTCATGGCTGTATCACCTCCTGACTCGAGATTTCCATGCTCGCCCGGGGTACCAGCCCTTTAAGCAGCGGCCCGGCGCCAGCTACGTGGCGAGATGCTGCAGTGACATGACTTAAATCAAGTCTTCATCCCCGCCGGTTGCGTGATGGTTATGGCAGCATGCCTGTTCCCGGACCTGCTTCCCGTGAACTCCATCATGATGCTGAGCAATTTCGATGATCTGCTGCGTGCCGCCGGCGAACAGGCGCAACCCCAGCGCCTGCTGTTCGTATTTGTCCGCACCGAACTTCCCGAATCCCCTACCCGCGACCAGCATGAGCGCCATGCCCAGGGAGAAGGTGGCACCCTGACGCCAGTGCTATGCGTGGACAAGGCACCGCAGGAAATCGCCTCATTCCGCGCACTGGCCAGCGAGTCCGGCAACACAGGCCTGACCTGGGATCTGGTGTTTGTCGCCGCCATGGAAGGTCGCGCCGGGATCCCTCCTTCCAGTGATGAAGCCGCTCAACCGCTACGGCTTATGGTCAATGCCATCAACAACGGACAAATCAGCCGTTTCGCGGCCTTCGACCGGGAGGGTGATCCCATTCAATTTTATTGAGCCAACAGTTGCAGGGTCAGAAAGAACACCACCAGCACCGTGTTCAATCCCCATGCAACGGTCAAGCCACGCGCGGCCAATCCATACCCGGGCGTTCGAGCATTGGCCGAAGCGCGCCATACCGCCGGGATGATCCAGCCGGTGTACAGCAGCAGTACCACGAACAGCCCCAGCAGCAGCGGCAACTTGCCCTGCGCCAGAGCCCACATCGCTCCTGCCCATAAAAGGTTGCTGGGAAGCACGCCCTGCAGCCAGAACACCCGCCAAAGGCGCGAAGAGGGCAGCTTGTCGCCCGGGGCACTCATCGAAGTGACAGCAGTCATGATCTCCGGTCCTGGGTTGTGCAACGCAGGGCTTGAGCTTGCGCCGGTTAGGCAACCGGGTCAAATCGAGGCAGCCCGATCTGCGCCCCCCATCTGGGGAGCCAACGCACCTGCGGTGTCGAGCAGCATGTCAAACACCCATACAGGGATTGCTGAAGTGATACACCGTGCATCCTTGGCTGCCACCCGGTCGGGGGCCGCCGCATTTTTCACTGCACCTGCCAGCGAGTTCCAACTTCAAGAACCGCATGCTCTGCCAGAGTGCAGATCCGCTCATCGACATGCATCATGGACTGCGTTGTCCCAGCGGCTTGACAGGTGAAAACTCCGCTTGTGGCCGGCCTTCTTGAAGGCGGCCTCTCTCCCCGACCTGGCGCGCTCACAGGCACTGGGGGATGGGACGCTCTGCCGGCGCAAGCGTGATCGGCTCCCGCCACGGGCGACGGCTACGCTATTCCGGCTGCGCAGCTCCACGCGCAGTTGCTCCAGCTTCCGCTCGATCTCGGGATCTACGCGTTCGGAAACCACCTCCCAGGAGGTCACTTGGCGGCTTGTGCACGGTGTAGATTGATAGGCCGTGATTCCTGCATCCATGCACTTGAAGACGTGCAATGCGGATTGCCCACCGGCGAGCTGCAACGCCAGAATCGAAGACATCATCCAGATAGGCATCTCCCCTCCGTAGGGCCAGCGACAGCATCGACGCTACCCGGGCAGACCAACTGTGGATGCCGGAAACATCCGTAGGCGGATGTCAGGCAAATGCCTGCTGTGTGGGGGACAGAGCACGCAGCCCGCATCCGCATAAACAGTCGTGAAATTTTTTAACAAATTGCTTGCGGGAAAAACAAAGCCCCGTTACTATTTCCTCCTCGGCAACGTCGGGGCCATAGCTCAGCTGGGAGAGCGCCTGCATGGCATGCAGGAGGTCAGCGGTTCGATCCCGCTTGGCTCCACCACATCCGGACATTAGGCCGTCTGGATTGTCGAAAAATTTGATGAAGTTTACGCGTCCCCATCGTCTAGAGGCCTAGGACATCACCCTTTCACGGTGGCGACCGGGGTTCGAATCCCCGTGGGGACGCCATTCATCAAGTAAAACTGAAGACCCAAGAAACCGGGTCTTTTTTGTTGGAGGAACCGCACTCCCAAGCGGTCCCAAAGAGGAAGCCCACCTCTTCCATTCCAGCAAAAGCCCGCTATAATGGCGAGCTCGCAAAACAACGTGGGGCCATAGCTCAGCTGGGAGAGCGCCTGCATGGCATGCAGGAGGTCAGCGGTTCGATCCCGCTTGGCTCCACCAAATCCGGACTTTAGGCCGTTCGGACTTACAACTTGAGATTTTCAGAATACGCGTCCCCATCGTCTAGAGGCCTAGGACATCACCCTTTCACGGTGGCGACCGGGGTTCGAATCCCCGTGGGGACGCCATTTCTAAAAAGCCCCGAGAAATCGGGGCTTTTTTCTTGCCTGAAATGATCCACTACAACCGCGATCCGGCGAGTCCTTCCGCCAGACAAGCCACTCCCATGCGGGTTTCTTTGAGGCAATCCCTTCGCAATGCGCGAGGATTGCCCTCCAGGTTGTTGCGCTGCTCGAAACCGGGGCGTCCGGGCTCCCCAGGCGAGTCACCGAGCCGGCGTCATTCAATGAAAATCCCGGCTTTGCACATCCAGCCCCCCCAGCAGCGGCGTCAGATCCTCCAGGCGGCGGGCGACAAGATGCCGTACGTCGTTTTCGACTTCGAGGCGTCCGCTGACCTGTATCAGGCGGGATTCAAGGAAGACCTGGCGCTGGCGCTCGGCAAGCTGCCGCCAGACCACAACGTTGATCTGGCCAAACTCATCCTCCAGCGTCAGGAAGGTAACGCCACTGGCGGTCTGCGGGCGCTGGCGACCACGCACCAGCCCGGCAACCACCACGCGGCCTGCAGCCGGCATCGTTGCCAGATCGTTGGAGCTGCGGCAGCGCCGGGCCCGCAACTGCGCCCGCAGGCGTGACAGGGGATGGGCGGACAGGGTGGTGCCCAGCAGTGCATAGTCGGCCACCAGATCCTCCCCCGCGCTTGGCATCGGCAAGGCCACCGCCGCCTCGTCGGTCTCGGCCAGGCCCTGGAACAACGGCCGCATCGCTTCCACGCCGGCGACCACCCAGCGCGCGCGGTGGCGATGCCCCGCCATTCCGCGCAAAGCGCCGGAATCCGCCAGCAGCGCGCGGGTGCGACCATCCAGCGCCGCTCGCTGGCACAGGTCGGCGACATCGGCGAACGCCCGCTGTGCCCTCGCCTGCTCGATACGCAGCGCATCTGCCTGATTGAAGCCGCGCGCCAGGCAGAACCCCAGACGGATAGCCAGGCGCCGGCCATCGCGCTCGGGTTCCAGGGAGCAGTCCCAGCCGCTGTAGCGCACGTCCAGCGGCCGCGTTGCGACGCCATGTCGACGCACATCCTGCAGCAGCTGGTCCGGGCTGTAGAAGCCCATCGGCTGGCTGTTGAGCAAGGCGCAGGCGAACTCGGCCGGGTAGTGGCATTTGAGCCAGCTGCTGGCATAGGCGATCAGCGCGAAGCTGGCGGCATGGCTTTCCGGAAAACCGTAGCTGCCGAAGCCTTTGATCTGCTCGAAGATACGTTCTGCAAATTCCAAGGGATAGCCGCGCGCCAACATCCCCGCAGTCAGACGCTCGCGATGATGCTCCAGGCCGCCATGGCGTTTCCATGCCGCCATCGAGCGCCGCAGCGCATCGGCCTCGCTGGCGTTGTAACCGGCCGCGACCATCGCGATCTGCATCACCTGCTCCTGGAACAGCGGCACTCCCAAGGTGCGCTCCAGCACCTGCTCCAACGCCGGTGAGGGATAGCTGACCTGCTCCTCACCGGTTCGACGCCGCAGATAGGGATGCACCATGTCCCCCTGGATCGGCCCCGGGCGCACGATCGCCACTTCAATCACTAGGTCGTAGAACGTCTGTGGCCGCAATCGCGGCAGCATCGCCATCTGTGCGCGTGATTCGATCTGGAATACACCCACGGTATCGGCACGGCTGATCATGGCGTAGGTGTCCGCGTCCTCCTTCGGAATCGTGGCCAGGGTGAGCTGACGCCCGCGATGGTGCCGTATCAGATCGAAGCAGCGCCGCACTGCGGTAAGCATGCCCAGCGCCAGCACGTCGACCTTCATCAGGCCGAGGAACTCCAGGTCATCCTTGTCCCACTGGATCACCGTGCGTGCGGCCATCGCGGCGTTCTCCACCGGCACCATGCTGTGCAATGGCCGCTCGGAAATGACGAACCCGCCGGGGTGCTGCGACAGGTAGTGCGGAAAGTCGATCAGTTCGCCAGCCAGCACCAGGATGCGATGCAGCAGCGGGCTGTCCGGGTCGAACCCGTGCTCGCGCAATCGCTCCCCGTCGGGCAGGCGGTCCGACCACTGGCCGATACAGCTGGTCAGCCGGCTGATCGCGTCACCGGGCATCCCCAGCACCCGCGCCACATCGCGGATCGCCCCGCGTCCGCCGTACTGGGTGGCTACCGCAGCCAACGCGGCCCGCTCGCGTCCGTAACGTGCAAACACATACTGGATGACTTCCTCCCGCCGCTCGTGCTCGAAATCGACGTCGATATCCGGCGGTTCGTCGCGATCTTCTGAAATGAAACGCTCGAACAGCAGGTGGCTGTGCGAAGGATCCAGCTCGGTGATTCCCAATACGAAGCACACCACCGAGTTGGCCGCCGAACCGCGCCCCTGGCAGAGGATGCCGAGGCTGCGGGCGTGGGCCACCAGGTCATGCACAGTGAGGAAATAGGAGGCATAACGCTTGCGGGCAATCAACGCCAGCTCCTTGTCGATGAGTGCCTGCGCCTGGGGGCTCGTCCCTTGCGACCAACGTCTGCAGGCGCCCTGCCTCACCAGCTCAGCCAGCCAGCTTTGCGGCGTATGGCCGGCAGGCACCAACTCACTGGGATACAGGTAGTCCACGGCTTTTCTCAGGTCGAAACCGGTACAACGCGCTGCTATCCGCAGCGTTTCGCGCAGCAGCGCGGACGGATAGATCGACCGCAGGGCGGACAGCGGCCGCAGATGCCGCTCGCCGTTGGGAAACAGCAGATGACCGGCGTCGGCCACGGTGACGCGGTGGCGGATAGCCGTCATCACGTCCTGCAGGGCACGCCGCCCCCGCGCGTGCATGTGCACATCACCGGACGCCACCAGCGGCATCCCCAGCTCCGCGCCCAAGCGCTGCAATAACTGAAGGCGCCCTGGATCATCCGCCCCGTGATGCAGCTCGACCGCGATCCAGCAACGATCGGCAAACCATTCCCGCAGGCGACACCCGTGCGCCGGCTCCGGCACCGCCGGCGGCAGCCACAGCGCCAGCAGACCGCTGCGATCCACCTGCTCGAGATCCTCGGCCAGCAGCCGGTATTGGCCCTTGTCGGCACGTCGCCGGGCCTGGGTGATCAGCCAGCACAGGCTGCGGTAGCCGTTGTCATCCTCCACCAGCAACACCAGCCGAGGGCCAGCCTCCAGCTGTATTTCACTGCCGACAATCAACGGCACGCCACTGGCTTCCGATGCCCGCAGTGCGCGCACGATGCCGGCCAGCGAGCATTCGTCGGTGATCGCCAGCGCGCTGTAGGCGTGGTGCCTGGCGCGGGCAAACAGCTCATCCGCAGTCGAGGCGCCGCGCTGGAAACTGAAGGCCGACAGGCAATGCAGCTCGGCATATCCCTCACTCATGCAAACCAGCCATGCAGCATGAACCCGCCTTCGCCGCCCACGTCGCGCCAGGCCCAGGCCTGCTGGCCGAAGCGAGTAGCGACCCGGTAGTAGTCCCGCCGTATATCCGCCTCCCACCAGCCACTTTCAATCCGCTCCGGCCCGGACAGCAGCTCCGGCGCCGCCCCTGGCCACGGCCGGGGTTCGCGCAGCAGCCAACCGGGGCGCAACAGGGCCGGGACATCAC
>NZ_BAZI01000004.1 GCF_001310775.1 Stenotrophomonas pictorum JCM 9942 | reverse complement strand
CACCAGCATCCAGCAGCGGCTGCACCAGCGGCAGGCCTGCCCTCCCGCCACGCCACCGTGCCGCCGGCAACCGATGCCAGCCGGGTGTATCCGGCCGCCTGCAACGCGGCCGCCGCATCGGCCGAGCGTCGGCCGCTCTGGCAGATCAGCAGGATCTCCCTGTCCCGTGAAGGCAGATGCAGGGACGGCGCGGCCAGCAGTTCGTCTTTGGCAATCCCCAGCGCGCCTTCGGCCATACCGCCGGCGCGCTCGTGCGCCTGACGCAGGTCGATCAGCAAGGCACCGGCAGTCTGGCGCGTACGCGCCTGTTCAGGGGAAATCTCGCAAATGCTCATGGCGTGATTATCCGCCATGCCCGCCATTGACGCAGGAACCGGCAGTGCACCCTCGGACTCCACCATCGCCAATCCGGGCAGCGCCAGCAAAGACCAGTAAAAAAGGGCGCCCCATGGACGCCCTTTTTCCTACTTTCCCCTCACATGCTTCATCAGGCGCCGCTTGGCCTTGACCTGGCGTTCGGTGAGGACGTTCTTCTTGCCTTCGTAAGGGTTGGTGCCCTCGCGGAAGATGAACTGCACCGGCGTGCCCACCAGCTTGAAGCGCTTGCGGAAAAAGTTCTCCAGATACCGCTTGTACGACTCCGGCAGATCCTTCAGGCGCGTGCCATGGACGATGAAGGTAGGCGGATTACTGCCGCCCGGGTGCACATAGCGCAGCTTGGACACGTGGCCACGAATGGCCGGCGGCGGGTTGGTTTCGTACGCGATCTCCAGCGCCCGATTCACCTCGCTGGTACTGAATTCCATCGTCGCAGACGCATGGGCCTGATGGATCGCACGGAACAGCTCCCGCAACCCCGAACCATGCTGGGCGGAGATACGCACCACTTCAGCCCAAGGCACGAAGCTCAATTTGCGCGACAGCAGGGCTTCCGCCTGCTCGCGCTGGTATTCGGTCAAACCATCCCACTTGTTGATCGCAACAACCAGCGCACGACCGGCATCCAGCACCGCACCCAGCACACTGGCATCCTGATCGGTAACGCCCTCGGTGGCGTCCAGCATCAGAACGGCAACCTGGCACTGTTCGATCGCCTGCAGTGTTTTGACGACGCTGAATTTCTCAACGACTTCATCCACCCGGCCTTTGCGGCGCAGGCCTGCGGTATCGATCAGGCGGTACTCGCGGCCGTCACGCTCCATATCCACCGCGATCGAATCGCGGGTGGTGCCGGGAACTTCGGAGGCGATCATGCGCTCCTCGCCCAACAAGCGGTTGACCAGCGTGGACTTGCCCACGTTCGGGCGCCCGACAAAAGCGATACGCATGCGACCCGGATCATCGTCCAAGGTCTCGGTCGTCCCCTCTTCCGGCAAGCGCTCGACCACCTCGTCCAGCAGGTCATCCAGGCCCTGACGATGGGCCGCCGAAACGGTCAGCATTTCGCTGAAACCGTAACGGGAGAATTCCGAGCGGACGGTATCTTCGTTGGTACCGTCGATCTTGTTGATCAACAGCAAGGTCGGCCGCGACAGCTTGCGCAGCCACGAGAGAATTTCATCGTCCAGCGCCGAGGTACCCTCGCGGGCATCGACGACAAACAGGATCAGATCGGCTTCGCCTGCGGCAGCACGTGCCTGCCGGGCGGTCGCGCCGGCAAGACCTTCCTCATCACCTGCGATACCGCCGGTATCGACGATCAGGAACGGTTTGTCCTCATTGAGACGACAGACACCGTAATTACGGTCACGCGTAACACCGGGCTGGTCATGGACCAGCGCGTCCCGGGTGCGGGTGAAAGCATTGAAAAGGGTGGACTTGCGACATTCGGCCGTCCGACCAGGGCGACCAAGGGCAGCATCGCTTTTACTCCTTATTGGGCCAACCGGAATGCGGTCAGCTTTCCATCCACGTTCTGCACCAGCAGAATTCCGTCAGCCACCAAAGGCTGTGCCCGGAGCGCATCGCCCCCGGCCTTCTCGCGGGCAGCCAGTTCGCCGTTGTCCAGGCGCAACCAATGCAGATAACCCTTGTAATCACCCACCACCGCGTAGTCGCCGTGGATGGCCGGACCGGTCACCGAGCGGCGCCCCAGCGCCTGCTGCGACCACATCGCTGAACCGGACATCTTGTCCAGCCCGTAAACCACGCCCTTGCCATCGGTGACCACGACATTGCCCGAGGACACCGCAACACCGCCTGCGCCACCGTGATCGCGGGACCACAGCGGACGCCCGGTCGGGCCCTCGATGGCCAGCGTCTGGTTCTTGAAGCTGCTCACATACAGCGTATTGCCTTCCAGCACCGGGGCCATCGACATCAGACATGCGCTCCAGCTCGGTACGCCCTTCCGGCGCGCCTACCATCTGCTCCCACAGTGGACGGCCGTCCTGCATCGCCAACGCCGCCACGGTGCCGTCATCGTTGCCGATGAACAGCACGCCCGGACCGGCAACCACCGGCGCATTGCCGCGCACGGTCAAGGCAGGCAACTCCTGCGAGTTGAACCAGCGCTGCTCGCCAGTGCCGGCGTCGAACGCGGTGGTACGCCCATCATTGCTGCGCACGAATACCAGACCCTGCGCAACCGCAGGTGCCGTGATCACCTCACCCGGGACTTTGGCCGTCCACTTCTCGGCACCAGTGCTGGCGTCGAGTGCGATCACCTTGCCGTCCAGCGTGCCGATGACCACCACACCTTCGCCAGCGCCTGGACCGCCGGAAAGACGGAGCTTGGGCTTCTTCTTTTCCTTGGCCGGGACGTATTCCCAGATTTCCTTGCCGCTCTGCAAATCCAGCGCATGCACACCGCCCTCTACGGCCGCCGCGTAGACACGGCCATCGGCGACGACGGGCGCCTGGCGCAGGCCAATCCGGCCCTCGCCCTTGCCAACATTCACCGACCAGATCTTGCTGACACTGGCCGTCGGCTCGAACTTGGCCAGCTCCATCGGCTCAAGCGCTTTCTTGGCCTCGGCATCCTTCCCGGCAAACCAGCCCTTGACCGTGGAGCAACCGGCCAGCGCCATCGCCATCAGCGCCACACCTGCAACTTGCTTGAGCTTCATCAGTTCTTCTCCGCCGCAGGGTCGGTCACAGTGCCACCAGCATCAGTCAGCTTGGTTTCCAGCAGACGGCGCTGCGGAGCAGCGACATCCAGCTTGGCCAGCGCCTGGCTGTACAGATCCCGCGCGTCATCACGCTTGCCCTGCGCCATCAGTGCGTCAGCGCGAATCTCCAGAGCCGCGCTGTCATCTGCCGGGCCCAGTAGCGCCAGCGCATCTTCCGGCTTACCGGTTTCGATCAGCAGCCGGGCAATACGCTGGTCGATCAACGCCTTGAACTCGCCTTCGGCGTTCAGCCCACGCAGTGTCCTGATCGCATCCTCAGGCTTGCCGGCCTCGACCTGCGCCTTGGACAGCTCCAACGCGGCCAGATCGGCATAGATCCCGGCCTTGCCACCTTCCAGTGCCGCGACTTCCTTCACAGCCTCGTCGAGATTCTTGGACTGCAGACTGCGCAGAACAGACTCATAGCGGGTATTGGCCTCGGCCAGCTTGCCCACCTGGTCCTTCTGCCACCACTGCCAACCGTAGATGGCGGCAATACCCAGCACCACTCCGGCAAAAATTCCAAACCCATTTTTGCGAAGCCAGGTGCGGACACGTTCACTTTGTTCGTGCTCGTCGAGCAGGTCGTCAATCGCCATGCGTACTCTCGCCCCACTTTTCCGGGGAGCATTGTTGTTTTAATTGGATGCCACGTTTCAGTACGAAACCGGCGCCACGGAGCCGTCAGAGGATACCGTAAAGCGGGCCACATTGCCGCGCTTGTAGGGCGTCAGATCGACGCTGCCCGACGCCTGTCGAACCGCGACCTCGGCCGCATTGCCGAGCTTCATGCGCCCGACCTGCCCGATATCGAAGCTGCGTATCTGCCCGGCGGGAATCAACCCCTTTTCCACGACGGAACCGTCGGGCGCAAGAATCTCCACCCAGCTGTCCCCCTTGAAATCCAGCGTCAGCGTCGCGGCAGGGGCCGGGACCGCATTTCGCGCAACAGGGGCCATCGAGGCGATATAGGGAGCGCGCTTGGGTGCGCTGCCAGCCACCGGAGCAGGTACCCCCTGCCCCCCGGCAACCGTCTGAGGCGACGCCGCGGACGCCGCCTCGGGCATCACATCCAACGAAGCGGTACTGGGCGGGGTGTCGACCAGTTTGCCCTGGAAGGCAAACCACACCGGAACCGCGAGCACCGCGGTGATCACTCCATAGACCGCCCGACGCCCCAGACTCTCCGCCATACGCTTGAGCCGCGGCGTGTGCATGTGGCTGACCAGTGCCGGCGGCTCGATCGGCGCCATCATCGCCCGCTGCAGGGCCTCGCCGATATCCACCTTCAACAGCCTGGCGTAGCTGCGCAGCTGACCACGCACGAACACGGGCGCACCGAGGCGACCCCACTGTTCACATTCGAGCGCTGCGACCACCTGAGCCGGCATACGCAGCTGACCAGCAACCTGTTGTATCGACAGCCCTGCCGCCTCGCGGGCCCGGCGAAGCTGCTCACCACACCCCACCACACCTTCAAAAGCGTTCACACCTGGATCATTGATCACAATGCACTAGCCTTGGGGATTCGAGGCCGCTGTCGAGGGAAACTCCTCGCGCAGCCGCTGTTGGTATCGACCGGCGGCACTCCTGTCGCCCAGCCGCTCTTCAATCTGAATGGCAATTTGTAACACGGAAACCGTGGCCGGCGCAGCCGCAAGACGCCGCTGATAGAAGGCGCGCGCCTCGAAATAGCGCCCCCGGGCGTACTCGCTGCGTGCCATCGACTCCAGCGCATACGCGTTGTCAGGCGCCAAGGCCAGCGCCTGGCGGAGATCGCGCTCGGCACGTTCGCGCTGCCCTGCATCCAGCGCACAGCCCCCGGCATTGGCCAGTGCATCAGCCCGTGCGGCGTACGCCGGATCCGCCAGCGCCCTGTCGAACCAGACCAGCGCTTCTGCCGGATGACCATTGCCGCACAGCCAGGCGCCGTAGTTGTTGGCCACATCGCCCTGCTTAGGCGCCAGCTCGGCGGCCTTGCGATACAGCTCTCCGGCGGCCGCCGGATTGGCCCTGTAGCCTTCGATCACCGCCTGTACGGTGTAAGCATCCGGAACCGAGGGCTCCAGCTTTTGCGCGGAGCGGGCGTATTTGAGTGCGTCGTCGAGCTGGTTGCGTCCCAGCCGGTCACCGGACAGACGCAGCAACTCTTGGTATTGAATGCGCCGACGCGCCTGCTTGTCATCGCGCAGATCGTACTGCGGCGCGACCTGCTCGATGCGCCGAACCGTTCCCGCCCTGGAGTCGCGACCATGCCCGCAGCCGGTAACCAGCACTGTGGCGACCAGCAGCATCAGCAGGCGATCAAGCAACGACATCTCCGTTTTCCTGCGCCGCAAGCAGACGGTTGAACTCGGCCTGGCGACGCGTGCGGTCCATCACCTGCCCCTTGAGCTGGCCACAGGCCGCGTCGATATCATCGCCACGGGTACGGCGCACCATCGTCAACACCTGCGAATCAAGCAGGATCTTCTGGAAAGCGCGGATCTGCTCTTCGTCAGAGCGCTCGTAGCGCGTTCCCGGGAACGGATTGAAAGGAATCAGATTGACCTTGCCCGAATCCTTGGCCTGCACCGCGTTGTCGAACTGGCGCATCAGCCGCGCCAGCTGGCGGGCGTGCTCGGGCTGGTCGTTGATGCCCTTCATCAGGGTGTATTCAAAGGTCACCGAATCGCGCTTCTTGTTGCCGCGCAGGTAACGCGCGCAGGAAGCCATCAGCTCGGCAATCGGGTACTTCTTGTTGAGCGGCACCAGTGTCTCGCGCAGCTCATCGTTGGGTGCGTGCAGGGAAACGGCCAGCGACACATCACTCTCGACCGAGAGGCGGTCGATCTGCGGTACCAGACCGGACGTGGACAGGGTCACGCGCTTGTTGGCCAAGCCATAGCCCAGGTCATCGCGCATGATGCTCATCGCACGCACGACGTTGTCGAAATTCATCAACGGCTCGCCCATGCCCATCATCACCACATTGGTGAGACGACGCATCTGGTGCGGCACATTGCCCAGGTGACGGGCGGCAACCCACACCTGGCCAATGATCTCGGCGGTGCTCAGGTTGCGGTTGAAACCCTGGGTGGCGGTGGAGCAGAACGTACAGTTCAAACCGCAACCGACCTGCGAGGACACGCACAGCGTGCCGCGGGTCTTGTCGGGGATGTACACGGTTTCGATGGCGTTCTTGCCATCCACGCCCATCGCCAGCAACCACTTGTGGGTGCCGTCGACCGAGGGCTTGTCGAACACGATATTCGGGACGACGACCTCGGCATGCTGCTGCAGCTTGGCGCGCAGCGCCTTGCCGAGGTCGGTCATCTGGTCGAAATCGGTGACGTAGCGGTGGTGGATCCACTTCATCACCTGATGGGCACGGAACTTCTGCTCGCCGAGGGTTTCGACGAAGAACGTTTCCAGGCCCGCGCGATCAAGGTCGAGCAGGTTCTGCTTGCCAGCGCTGCCTGCCGTTTTCGGCAACGGCTGGATGGCGGGTGTCTGTACGACCTCGTTCACGACTTCAACCTCTGCTTAGCGCGAAACCACTTCGGTGGCAGCGAAGAAATAGGCCACTTCGATGGCTGCGTTCTCGACCGAATCCGAACCGTGGGCGGCATTGGCGTCGATAGAGTCGGCGAAATCGGCGCGGATGGTGCCCGGCGCAGCGTCCTTCGGGTTGGTGGCGCCCAGCAGGTCACGGTGGGCCAGCACGGCGTTCTCGCCTTCCAGGGCCTGGATCATCACCGGGCCGGAGATCATGAACTCGACCAGGGCGTTGAAGAACGGACGCTCGCGGTGCACGGCGTAGAAGCCTTCGGCTTCACGGCGCGAGAGCTGCTTGTACTTGGCAGCCACGATCTTCAGGCCGGCCTTTTCGAAGCGGGCGTAGATTTCACCGATCACGTTCTTGGCGACGGCGTCGGGCTTGATGATGGAAAGAGTGCGCTCGAGCGCCATGGGAATTCTCCGGTATATGGGCCGGTCGGCCCGAGGGTACATGAAAAAAACCCGCGTGCGGACGCGGGCTTAGCCTGAATTGCGGTGGGTAATTCTACCGGTTGACCCTGGCGTTTGCACAGCGGCGGATGAATGATGCTGCATGGCAGCATGACCGGAGCCCTGGCACAGGCGTAGGATTTAAACAATCGTTTGATTGATTGAGCCGCCATGGGCAAACCCGCCAGCTTTTCCACCAAGGACCGGATTCTCGGCGCAGCCGAGGAACTGTTCGCCCAGTACGGCTTCGCCGGCACGTCGTTGCGCCAGGTGACCAGTCATGCCGATGTCAACATCGCCGCGGTCAACTACCACTTCGGGTCCAAGGACAACCTGGTCAATGAAGTGTTCCGCCGCCGCATGGACGAGATGTCCGCTGCCCGCCTGAGCCAGCTGGAACAGGCGCGCACCGCCCATCCCGGCGAGTTGCGCCCGTTGCTGGCCGCTTTCGTCGAGCCTGCGCTGGCGATGGCCCAGGACCGCCAGAGCGGCGGCGCCTTCGTCCGCGTCATCGCCCGCGCCTATGCCGAGAAGAACGACAACCTGCGCAAGTTCCTGTCCGACCACTACGGCCACGTGCTGCGCGAGTTCGGCAAGGCCATCGGCGCCTGCGTGCCGGGCCTGAGCAAAGAGGAACTTTATTGGCGCCTGGATTTCCTGGCCGGTTCGCTGACCTACGCCATGGCCGATTTCGGCCTGATCAAGCGCCCACACAACATCAGCGAGGCCGCCCATCGCAGCAAGGCCGCGCAGGAACTGATCCATTTCGCCGAAGCCGGCTTCCGCGCCAGTGCGCGCGCGCCGGATTCAACCTCCCTCACCTGATCCACCCGTCCTCGCAGACCAAAGGTTTATCGATATGTCCAATTCCCTGATTGTCCGCCGCGCCGCCGTCCTTGGCGCAGGCGTCATGGGTGCGCAGATCGCCGCCCACCTGACCAATGCCGGCGTCGACACCGTGCTGTTCGACCTGGCCGCCAAGGAAGGTCCTGCCGACGGCATCGTGCTCAAGGCCATTGCCAACCTCGGCAAACTGAGCCCGGCGCCGCTGGCCAGCAAGGCGCTGGCTGAAGCCATCACCCCGGCCAACTACGACTCCGGCCTGGAGCAGCTGCGCGACTGCGACCTGATCATCGAAGCCATCGCTGAACGCATGGATTGGAAGCAGGACCTGTACAAGAAGATCGCGCCGTTCGTGAACGAACACGCGGTACTGGCGTCCAACACCTCGGGCCTGGGCATCAACAAGCTGGCCGACGTGCTGCCGGAAGAACTGCGCCACCGCTTCAGCGGCGTGCATTTCTTCAACCCGCCGCGCTACATGCATCTGGCCGAGCTGATCCCGGCCAAGACCACCGACAAGGCGGTGCTGGAAGGCCTGGAAACGTTCCTGACCACCAACCTGGGCAAGGGCGTGGTCTACGCCAAGGACACCCCGAACTTCATCGGCAACCGCATCGGCGTGTTCTCGATCCTGTCCACCATCCACCACACCCAGCAGTTCGGCCTGGGCTTTGACGAAGTGGACGGCCTGACCGGTCCGCTGGTCGGCCGCCCGAAGTCGGCGACCTACCGCACCTCCGACGTGGTCGGCCTGGACACCATGGCCCACGTCATCAAGACCATGGGCGACACCCTGCCTGACGACCCCTGGCACAAGTACTTCCACGCGCCGGCATGGCTGGACGCGCTGATCGGCAAGGGTGCACTGGGCCAGAAGACCGGCGCCGGCATCTTCCGCAAGGTCGGCAAGGACATCATGGTCATCGACCTTGAAAAGCAGGACTACCGTCCCGCCGACCGCGCGGCTGCACCGGAAGTGGTCGAGATCCTGAAGATCAAGAACCCGGCCGAGAAGTTCGCCAAGCTGCGCGAAAGCCAGCACCCGCACGCACAGTTCCTGTGGGCGACGTTCCGCGACCTGTTCCACTACAGCGCTTACCACCTGGCCGATATCGCCGAAACCGCGCGCGACGTCGACCTGGCCATCCGCTGGGGCTACGGCTGGTCGCTGGGCCCGTTCGAGACCTGGCAGGCAGCTGGCTGGAAGCAGGTGGCACAGTGGATCGCCGACGACATCGCCGCCGGCAAGAGCATGAGCAGTGCGCCGCTGCCGGCCTGGGTGCTGGACGGCCGTGACGGCGTGCACGCTGCCGAAGGCAGCTACAGCCCGTCGCAGAATGCCCTGGTGCCGCGCTCCTCGCTGCCGGTCTACCAGCGCCAACGCTTCCCGGACGCACTGCTGGGCGAGAAGTTCGCGCCGGGCGAAACGGTGTTCGAGAACGACGGCATCCGCCTGTGGACCGACGGTGACGGCATCGGCGTCATCAGCTTCAAGACCAAAATGAACACCGTCTCCGACCAGGTGCTGGACGGCATCCAGCACGCAATCGGTCTGGCTGAAAAGCAGTTCAAGGGCGTGGTGATCTGGCAGAACAAGGAGCCTTTCTCGGCGGGCGCCGACCTGGCTGGCGCACTGGGTGCACTGCAGGCCGGCAAGATCGCCGAATTCGAGGCGATCGTGGCCAACTTCCAGCGCACCAGCCAGCGCATCAAGTACGCCACCGTGCCGGTGGTGACCGCGGTACGTGGCCTGGCCTTGGGCGGCGGTTGCGAATTCCAGATGCATGCGGCCAAGTCGGTGGCGGCGCTGGAAAGCTATATCGGCCTGGTCGAAGCCGGCGTCGGCCTGCTGCCGGCCGGTGGCGGCCTGAAGGAAATCGCCGTGCGCGCCTCGCAGGCGGCCGGCCCGGACGGCGACGTGTTCGCCGAGCTGAAGAAGACCTTTGAAACCGTGGCCATGGCCAAGGTCTCCAATTCAGCGGTCAACGCCAAGGAACTGGGCCTGATGCGCGGCACCGACAAGGTGGTGTTCAACAGCTTCGAGCTGCTGCACATCGCCAAGGCTGAAGTCACCGCACTGGCCGAAGGCGGCTACCGACCGCCGCTGCCGGCACGCCGCATCCGCGTGGCCGGTGACGTGGGCATCGCCACCTTCAAGATGATGCTGGTCAACATGCTCGAAGGCCGCTTCATCAGCCCCTACGACTACGAGATCGCCGAGCGCATCGCCACCGTGCTGTGCGGCGGCAAGGTCGATCGCAACAGCGTGGTCGACGAAGAGTGGCTGCTCACCCTGGAGCGCAAGCACTTCGTCGAACTGGCCCAGCAGGAAAAGACCCAGGCCCGTATCGCGCACATGCTGACCACCGGCAAGCCGCTGCGGAACTGAGTGAGCGTGCTTCGGGGCGGCGCTGCAAGCGCTGCCCTCGCCCGCCCTCACGCTCACACCTATTGAAGAGATCACTGCAATGACCAAGCAAATCCAGGACGCCTACATCGTCGCCGCCACCCGCACCCCGGTTGGCAAGGCGCCCAAGGGCATGTTCCGCAACACCCGTCCGGACGACATGCTCGCCCACGTTCTAAAGAGCGTGGTCGCACAGGCTCCGGGCGTGGACGTCAACCGCATCGACGACGCCATCATCGGCTGCGCCATGCCCGAAGCCGAGCAAGGCATGAACGTGGCACGCATCGGCGTGCTTTTGGCTGGCCTGCCCAACACCATCGCCGCGCAGACGGTGAACCGCTTCTGCTCCTCCGGCCTGCAGGCCGTGGCGATGGCTGCCGACCAGATCCGTCTGGGCAACAGCGACCTGATGCTGGCCGGCGGCACCGAATCGATGTCGATGGTGCCGATGATGGGCAACAAGATCGCGATGGCGCCAAGCGTGTTCGACAACGACCACGTTGCCATCGCCTACGGCATGGGCATCACCGCCGAGAAAGTCGCCGAGGAATGGAAGATCTCGCGCGAAGAACAGGACGCGTTCGCCCTGGCCTCGCACCAGAAGGCTATCGCCGCAATCCGGAACGGCGAATTCAAGGACGAAATCAGCCCCTACGACATCGTCTCGCACCTGCCGGATCTGGCAGATGGCAAGCGCATCATCACCCGCAACAAGATCGCCGACACGGACGAAGGCCCGCGCCTGGACTCGTCCGCAGAAGGACTGGCCAAGCTGCGCCCGGTGTTCCGCAATGGCCAGTTCGGCGGTTCGGTCACCGCGGGCAATTCATCGCAGATGAGCGATGGCGCCGGTGCGGTGCTGCTGGCATCGGAGCAGGCGATCAAGGACTACGGCCTGACCCCGCTGGCCCGCTTCGTCAGCTTCTCGGTCGCCGGCGTGCGCCCGGAAGTGATGGGCATCGGCCCGATCGCGGCGATTCCGAAGGCATTGAAGCAGGCCGGTTTGAGCCAGGACCAGCTGGACTGGATCGAGCTCAACGAAGCCTTTGCCGCGCAGTCGCTGGCGGTGATCCGCGATTGTGGCCTGGATCCGTCCAAGGTCAATCCACTGGGTGGCGCCATCGCCTTGGGTCACCCGCTGGGCGCCACTGGTGCGATCCGTACGGCCACCCTGCTGCATGGCCTGCGCCGTCGCCAGCAGAAGTACGGCATGGTGACCATGTGCATCGGTACCGGCATGGGCGCTGCAGGCATTTTCGAATCGCTGTAAGCGGTTCGCCATGCTGTTGATGGACGAAGGCGGCCGCAGGGCCGCCTTCTCTTTTCAGCGACCATGGAAAAAGGCCTAGCTCATTCGCAATCAAGCAAGCCGAATGTGTTGCCCCGAGCATTGCCCGGCAGACAGCTGGCCGATAATGTCCCGGCACAGCGCGACCACGCCCTACGGGACACCGGCATCACATCAAAAAAAGGCAGCCTTCCGGCTGCCTTTCGAACCTGCCCAGCTGACAGACAACATTGGCTTCCAGATCTGTCGCTGACGCTTACTCGGCCAGCATCTTCTGCATCATCGCACGCGCCGGTCCGGCCAGCTTGTCGTTCTCCAGTGCGAAGCGAACCGTCGCCTCGACCAGCCCGAGATGCGTACCGCAGTCAAAACGCTTGCCTTCAAAACGATATGCATCCACCTGCTCGGTCTTGAGCAGTTGTGCGATCGCATCGGTCAGCTGGATCTCGCCGCCAGCACCTGTGCCGGTAGCTTCGAGCAACTCAAAGATCTTCGGGCTGAGCACATAACGCCCCACCACCGCCAGATCACTGGGTGCATCTTCAGGCTTGGGCTTTTCGACGATCTGGGTGATGTGGCCATGACGACCATCGAACTTGTCGGTCGCCACGATGCCATAACTGCCGGTCCTGTCGTGCGGGACATCTTCGACCGCGATGACACTGGCGCCACTGGCGGCATTGAAGTCGGCCATCTGCTTCAGGGCACCGTCACCACGGTTCCAGATAAGGTCATCGGGCAGCAGCACCGCGAATGGCTCGTTGCCGACGATCGGCTTGGCACACAAAACCGCATGCCCCAACCCCAACGCCTCGGTCTGGGTTACGAACACGGCCCGCACGCCTTTGGGCAGTACATGGCGTATCTGCTCCAGCTGCTCCAGCTTACCGGCGCGCTCAAGCTTCTGTTCCAGCTCGTAGGCTTTGTCAAAATAGTCGGCTACCGCATGTTTGTAGCGGTTGGTGATGAAGATCAGCGTGTCACAACCGGCCTCGATAGCCTCATCGACGGCGTACTGGATCAGCGGCCGATCAATGATCGGCAGCATTTCCTTGGGGACCGTCTTGGTCGCCGGCAGAAACCGGGTACCCAAGCCCGCCACAGGAAACACCGCTTTCTTTATCCGCTCATGCATCAGTGAATCCTTCCTGCTTCTTTTGAGGGGAAAGGTACGATCTTCGCACCCGCATTGGCGGAACACGGTTCCTCGACCGCCCTGAACTCGGGAATCGTCGCGAGAAGAATCTCACGCATCGCATCGATGTCGTAATCGGCTATTGCTCGTCGCAAACCGGCGATGTTACCAAGCACCAACTCTGGACAGAACTCACGCACGCCCGCTTCCATGACCTTGGGGTGCGCCGTGGGGCGACACTTCTCATCGGCATAAAAAAGGCTTTCATGCAGCTTCTCACCTGGACGCAGGCCGGTATACACAATGGGAACATCCACTCCCGGTTGTTTGCCTGCCAGTCGGATCATTTGCTCCGCCAGATGCCGGATAAGCACCGGCTCTCCCATATCCAGCATGTAGATGGCACCGCGCGATGACGAAGCTGCCGCCTGCAGGATAAGCAGACAGGCCTCCGGGATTGTCATGAAATAGCGACTGACATCCGGGTGGGTCACGGTGACTGGACCGCCTTTTCTGATCTGCTCACGGAACAGCGGTACCACACTCCCCACGGATCCGAGCACATTGCCAAAGCGGACCGTCAGAAACCTCGTTGCAGCGGAACGTTTGTCCAGACTCTGGCAAATCATCTCCGCATAGCGTTTGGTCGCCCCCAGCGAATTCACAGGATCCACGGCCTTGTCAGTGGAGATGAATACAAAATTCTCCACCTTGCCTCAACACATGCGGTCGCCACACACTCTGTGGCCAATGTGTTGTTGCGCACAGCCTCACGCAACTGATCTTCAAGCAGTGGAACCTGTTTATAAGCGGCCGCATGAAAGACGGTATCAGGGCGATACCTGCTCAAGGCATGGCGAATCACTGCCGGATCTCCGCAGTCACCCAACAAGCCAAGTACCTGCAGATCGGGAAAATTCCTGCGCAGTTCTGCCTGGATGTTGATCATCAGCAATTCGCTGATTTCAAGAACAACAATCTTGGCGACTCCATGTCGTGCGCATTGACGGCACAATTCCGACCCGATAGATCCGCCGCCCCCCGTCACCAGAACTGTCCGGCCGCGGAGCCAGCCACGGATCAACTCCCAATCCGGCAGGATCGGCTTCCTGCCCAATAGGTCCTCAATCGCAACTTCCTTGAGTTGCCCTGGCAAAGAGTTCCCATCCAGAATATCGGCCAATCGGGGAACAGTGCGGAACGGCAACCCCGTACTTTCGCAGAGGCCCACCACCCGCTGCATGCCGGCGGCGTCGAGTGTCGGAATCGCGATGACAAGAAGCTTGGCGTCCGTCTCTCTGGCAACCGAAGCAACATCATCCAGCCGGCCGAGGATAGGGGTGCCATGCAGCTTGGCGCCCTGCAGATGGGTCGAATCATCCAACAACCCAACCGGTTCATAGTCGCCGGACCGGCGAAGATCCTTGATCAAGGACTCTGCAGCATGACCAGCACCCAACACGAGAACCCGCCGCGCCCTGGCATCCGAATTGACTGCCTGGTAGTCCTTCCAAGCGCGGTACAACAGGCGTGGCGTACCTAGCAACGCCGACAACGCAAAGGGATAGACCACCAATACCGAGATGGGAATACCTTCCAGTCGGCGATACGAGAACACCACGAGAATGGCGAGCAATCCGATGAAACTCGCTTTGAAGATATTGATCAGGTCAGCAACACTGGCAAAACGCCATAGACCCCGATAGAGGCCAACCTTCCAGAAAGCCAGCGCCTGCAGCGCTATGACCACCAATACGTCAAGCGAGAACCAGGGCTGGGGAGGCGCTTCATTCAACAAGGCATAGCGCCCCAGGAACAGCAGCTGCCAACACAGCCAGACCATGACCAGGTCATGCGTCATCACCGCATATCGCAAGCCACCACCAACGAAGCGCTCTCGCAAAGACCTCATACCCGCCATCATCCTTATGAAATTGATCTTGCGCGAAAGGAAATCCAGATCACCGTCGCTGCGGCAATGCAGATTGAGCCCCCTGCCCAACCCCAAACTAGGGGTAGCCTTGAAAATACAACGGCGATTGTAAGCCCGATCAGACTGAAAGCTACGTAACCGAGCGTGACCGCAAAGTGACTAAAATCACGCTTCACCAATCGCTGGTAGAGGTGCTGCGTATGTGCCTCCATCCAAGGCTCTCCGTTCAAGATCCGCAACAGAAGCGTGAATCCGGCATCGATGAAGAACGCCACTGGAAGCAGCAGCCATAGCACTGGAGCAACCTCCGTTACGCAGAGCCCCAAGGCCAGCACCCCGGCAACCAGGTACCCAAGCGCGCCACTGCCCACGTCACCCATGAACACGCGGGCCCGCGGGAAGTTGAACGGAAGAAAGCCGGCACAGCCCACTACAAATGCCCACGCCGCAAATGAATACGGTTGCGGCAACAGCAGTACTGCGCCCAGCCCGACGATGATCGCCTGGGTTGCAGCCAGGCCATTGATGCCATCCATAAAATTCCAGATGTTGATCAATGAAACTGCCAGACCTGCGCAAAACAGCGCCTTGAGCAGGCTGCCGCTTTCCGCCCACACCATTGCGCCCAGCAAAAGGGCAGCCACCAAGTGCACACACAGACGAGGAAGCGCTGGCAAAGCGCGATGGTCATCCCACCAGCCGATACCCGCCACCAGCAGCAAACCGAGAGCGAACACTGTTACTGGAATGGCGAAAACAGGAAGCAGCGCAACTGCGAGCATGCATGCCAGCAGCTGCGACACCACGATACCAATACCGCCGCCACGAGGCGTGGTCACCTGATGGCTGCGACGCTCGCCCGGCTGATCCAACAACTGACGCCACAGCGCGTAGCGGATCGCCCCCCAAGTCACAATAGTTGCAGCGCTGAAAACCAGCATCAACAGAAGGACATAGTGCAACGACACGACTCAGAGGACCGCGAAATTCAGCAGCGGTTTGACCGAACCCCACTCTTTGCAACTGGGGCACTGCCAATGATGGTACGTGCGCCGAATCCACAACGCGTACAGCGATAGGACGGATTACGAACCAGCAATTGGTCGGTGATGTGTTTGAGGTCCTGTAGCGTCGCGATCGGGTCCGCACCTTCGGCAAGGGTCAAATCGATCAGCGCCGACTCGCCGCGCACCGAGGGGCGATCCTTCAACTGACGGCCCAGATAGGCCCGCGCCGGCGCAACCCCTTCCTGCTCTTCCATCAAGTGCGTCAACGCCAGCACGGGTGCGATGCCCCGGTAGTGCTCGGTCATTTCAGCCAGAAATGCCCGGGCACCGGCGATATCGCCGACATTACGGTAATTCTTCAGCAACTGCGGAAGGATCTCGGGCAAGTAATCCGGATCATTGCGCGCCGCCCGCTCGAACGCCCGGACTGCCAACTCATCGTTGCCGAAGTCGCTCTCCAACCGCCCTTCGATGATGCCGGCACGGACACTCATCGCATCGGCCACGTTGGCCCGTTTGATCGCCGCCCGAGCCTCGTCCAGCCGCCCGGCCGCGCGATGCCGCTCGGCCAACTCGCATTCGAACTGGCCGATCAGCTTGCCCATCGGCTCGTCCGTGACCTCTTCGTAACGGGTGGCATTCTGGATCGCCTTCTCCCAGTCGCGCTCGGCCTGATAGATGCTGATCAGATGTTTCAGGGCCTGTGGCGCCCGCTGATCCAGCTGCGCAAGTTCGGTAAACACGGTTTCGGCGCGATCCAGCAGGCCGGACTTCATGTAGTCCTCGCCCAAGGCGAGCAGTGCCTGCACGCGCTGGGCATCAGTCAGATCACTGCGATTGACCAGCCCCTGATGCAGGCGGATCGCGCGATCCACCTCTCCGCGCCGGCGGAACAGGTGACCCAGCGCCACTTGGGTCTCGAATGTTTCCTTGTCCAGCTCGGCGATATGCAAAAACAGCTCGATCGCCTTGTCCGGCTGCTCGTTGAGCAGATAGTTCAAGCCACGGAAATAGGTGCTGGAAAGACGGCTGACCTGACTCTCACTATGACGCTGCCCCCCACGCCGACCGATCACCCAACCGCTGACCGCCGCGATCGGCAGAAACAGGAAAAACCAGAACCACTCACTGATAAAGGCCATCGGTGATCAGCGTCCATCAAATGGAGAAGGTGGCTGCGCCGAGCCGGAAAGCTCGACAACAGCAGAAGACAGGGCCTTGTTGGCGCGACGCAATCTGGCGTATAGCGGGACAACGAGCCCCAGCAGCACCATGCCGCCGCCAACCAGCGCCCCCAGCAGCAGCGAAGCGATGGTCGCAAGGCCAGAGGTCGTCTGTAATACCCAGAAAGCAAGACTGATGTCGATTGGCTGGGAGTTGAGCGAGCCGATCACCAGCCCACCAACCAGTACCGCCAGCAACAACAACAAACGGACGATTTTCACTCGGCTACCGCCCCTAAAATTTGTGCCCGTAGCTTACCGCCCGAAGCATGAATTCGCAGTACCCGGCGAAAGCGTTCAGGCCGGATCGCTTTCCAGCGGCACGACAGGGCTGACGCGTTCGCGCAACTCCTTGCCTGGCTTGAAGTGCGGCACATGCTTACCTGGCAAGGCCACCGACTCACCCGTCTTCGGGTTGCGCCCCAGGCGGGGCGAGCGGTAATGCAGGGAAAAACTGCCAAACCCACGGATCTCGATCCGCTCACCGGAGGCCAGCGCCCCGCTCATCATTTCCAGCAACGACTTCACCGCCAGATCGACATCGTCTGCCTTCAGATGCGCCTGATGGCGCGCCAGGATTTCGATCAGTTCGGATTTGGTCATTGCGTACTCGTCAATGGCAGGGTCTTACCCTGAAACGGCCCGGACTGATGTCCGGGCCGCCCAGGTCACATCTACAACAGGATGCCCGAATTACTCGGACTTGCTCCCGTTCAGCTGAGCACGCAGCAGTGCGCCCAGGCTGGTGGTGCCTGCCGCCGCTTCGGTCGAGTTCTTGTTGAACTCAGCCAGCGCTTCAGCCGTCTCGGCTTCGTCCTTGGCCTTGATCGACAGCTGCAGGGTGCGGCCCTTGCGGTCCATGCCCACGAACTTGGCTTCGATCTTGTCGCCGACCTTCAGGTGCTGGGTTGCATCGTCAACACGCTCGTTGGCGATATCACGCGCCATCACATAGCCCTCGATACCGTCGGCCAGTTCGATCACGGCACCCTTGGCGTCAACTTCCTTCACCACGCCTTCGACCTTGGAGCCCTTCGGATTGGTCGCCATGTACTGACCGAACGGATCCTGCTCCAGCTGCTTGACGCCCAGCGAGATGCGCTCGCGCTCCGGATCGACCGCCAGCACAACGGCTTCCAGCGTGTCGCCCTTCTTGAAGTTGCGCACGATGTCTTCGCCAGTGGTCGCCCAGCTGATGTCGGACAGGTGGACCAGGCCGTCGATACCGCCATCCAGACCGATGAAGATGCCGAAGTCGGTGATCGACTTGATCTGACCGGACACCTTGTCGTTCTTCTTGTAGATGGCAGCGAAGGTTTCCCACGGATTGGCGGCAACCTGCTTCATGCCCAGCGAGATGCGGCGACGCTCTTCATCGACGTCCAGCACCATCACTTCGACTTCGTCACCAACCTGCACAACCTTGGACGGGTTGACGTTCTTGTTGGTCCAGTCCATTTCGGACACGTGCACCAGGCCTTCGACGCCCGGCTCGATCTCGACGAATGCGCCGTAATCGGTCACGTTGGAGACCTTGCCGAACACGCGGCTGTTGGCCGGGTAACGACGCGAGATGTTATCCCACGGATCTTCGCCCAGCTGCTTCAGGCCCAGCGAAACGCGGTTGCGCTCGCGGTCGAACTTCAGCACGCGCACGTCCAGCTCGTCGCCGACGTTCACGACTTCGGACGGATGGCGCACGCGCTTCCATGCCATGTCGGTGATGTGCAGCAGGCCGTCGATACCGCCCAGGTCCACGAACGCGCCGTAGTCGGTCAGGTTCTTGACGACACCCTTCAGGATGGCGCCTTCCTGCAGCTTGTCCATCAGCTGCTCGCGCTCTTCCGAGTGCTCGCTTTCGACAACCGCACGGCGCGAAACGACCACGTTGTTACGCTTGCGGTCGAGCTTGATGAGCTTGAACTCCAGCTCCTTGCCTTCCAGGTAGGCCGGGTCGCGCACCGGGCGCACATCGACCAGCGAACCGGGCAGGAACGCGCGGACATCCTTGATGTCCACGGTGAAACCACCCTTGACCTTGCCGCTGATGCGGCCGGTGATGGTTTCGTTCTTTTCCAACGCTTCTTCCAGCTCGTCCCACACCATCGCGCGCTTGGCCTTCTCGCGCGACAGGACGGTTTCGCCGAAGCCGTTCTCGAGCGAGTCGAGGGCAACCTTCACCTGGTCACCCACGCCCACGTCGATCTCACCAGCGTCGTTACGGAACTGTTCGATCGGCACGATGCCTTCGGACTTCAGGCCGGCGTTGATCACCACCACGTCGCCGCGGACATCAACGACGGTACCGATAACGATGGCACCGGGCTTCAGCTTGGCCAGATTGGCCTGACTGGCTTCAAACAGTTCTGCAAATGATTCGGTCATTTAGATTTACTCAGTTGAACACACGGACAGCGGATCTGTTGCGGAAACCCGTACTGCCCAGCCTGTTGGTCGGCTCCGTGGAAGCAGCCGCATGTGAATGGAAAAACCCACCACGCACTATTGCGCAGCGGGGTTGTTGCAACTTCTCTTCTGCGACTGCGGCCGATGCACTGGCCACACGCGGCGCAGCGTGGATCAAGCCCCCTGCGTGGGGACCAGACCCAGCACCCTGGCAACGACGTCGTCGATGCCAATGCCGCTGGTGTCGATGAGGACAGCATCGTCTGCCGGCCTCAGGGGCGCCACTGCGCGTTGTGCATCACGGGCGTCGCGGGCCATGATCTCGCGCAGGAGGTCTTCAAAGTTAACCGAAACCCCTTTTTCTTTCAACTGCTTATGCCGGCGCAATGCACGCTCTTCAGCGCTCGCAGTCAGGAAAACCTTGAATGGGGCATCCGGAAAGATCACTGTTCCCATGTCGCGACCATCGGCCACCAGTCCCGGCGCAAGCTGAATGCGCGCTGCCGCTCCTTCAGCGCCGCCCGCACCTCCGAAATCGCCGCAATCGCCGAGGCCAGCGCCCCGGTGGTTTCCAGCCGGAGCTCGTCGGTGGCGTCGGTACCGTTCACCAGCACCCGCAGACTCTCACCCTGCTCAACGAACTGGACCTTGGTATCGAACGTGCACCGCACCAGTGCCGAGGCGTCAGAGGTATCGATGTCCGCCCAACTGGCCGCCACCCCCACCGCCCGGTACAGCGCCCCCGAGTCCAGATAGTGCCACCCCAGGTGACGGGCAACGATACGACTTACGGTACCTTTGCCCGCCCCGGAGGGGCCATCAATGGTCAAAACGGGAGGAAGCTGGCTCATCGGGAGGCCTGTTTTGATGGGAGTCAGCCTATTCTAGCGCCCCACACCACCACCCTGACGTAGCGACAGCGCGCAACCACTTGAACCGCCATGGAAATAGCCGGTAGAATGGCGGGCTTGAACGAGCGTCCACCTGCATATCCGCGGCCGCGCTCCTGAGAACTCCAACAGTTATCCGCCGAGGTATGCCATGAAAATTCTGTCCTCCCTGAAGTCGGCGAAGGCCCGTCATCGCGATTGCAAGGTCGTCCGCCGTCGCGGCAAGATCTTCGTGATCTGCAAGTCGAACCCGCGCTTCAAGGCTCGCCAGCGCTGAGCCGATTGGCGCGAGCCAGTCACGGGATCCGCACGGTTTCCGACTTCACAAAAAGCCGCCTTCGGGCGGTTTTTTGTTGCTGCATCCACCTACCGGCTGCCGCGTATCGACCGGCAACACCAATACGCGCGACAAGACCATCTATTTGTCGCCGTTTTTTGCTGTAATCGACACTTGTCCTCTGGGGAGCAGCGACTATGAAACACACGATCCACGCACTAACCCTGATCACCCTGTTGGGTGCGACGTCAGCCGCCATGGCCGATACCCTGCTCATCGAGCGGGTCCAGGAACAGTCCGCCAGCGTCTTGCCGGCCCGCGGCCAAACCATGAGCCAGGTCGAAGCGCGCTTCGGTGCTCCGCAGGAGCGCCTTGAGCCGCGGGGCGGCCAGAAACGCCAATGGCCGACCATCCATCGCTGGGTCTATCCGGCATTCACTGTGTATTTCGAAAAACAGCGCGTGATCGATGTTGTCGCGCGCCAAGCCAGCCCTGATGAAATCGGGCCAAAGCCCCCTATCCGCTGACCCTTTCCGCCCCGCGTGACGGCGGGCATCCACGCCCACCGTCACTTACACCCACGCATTGGGCACGGGGCCCTGCATGCACGAGAACATGAACGATACGCTCCGCTTTCCGGCCGAATGGGAATCCCAGTCCGGCGTACTGATCGCCTGGCCTCACGCCGACACCGACTGGGCCGATCGCCTGGCCGAGGTTGAAGAGACCTACATCGCCCTGGTTGCCGCGATCACCCGTTTCCAGCCTGTGCTGATCTGCGTGGCCGATGACGATATCGAGACCTACGCGGAAATGCGGTTGCGCTCGAACCGGATCGACATGGAGCGTGTGCGCTTTGTCACCGCCGCCTACGACGATACCTGGCTGCGCGATTCCGGCCCGATCACCCTCAAGCGCGGCGACGGCAGCTTCCAGCTGCTGGATTTCCGCTTCACCGGCTGGGGTGGCAAGTTCGAAGCCAGCCTGGATGACCAGCTGGTCGGCGTGCTGCATGCCGCTGGCGTGTTCAACCATGCCGACGTGCGCAGCATCCCGTTCGCGCTGGAGGGCGGCGGTATCGAGACCGACGGTCAAGGCACGCTGCTGACCACCTGGCAGTGCCTGCACGAACGTCACCCGGACCGCGACCGCGCCTCGCTCAGCGCCGACATGGCCGCCTGGATGCAGCAGGACCGCGTGCTGTGGCTGGACCATGGCTATCTGGAAGGCGACGATACCGACGCGCACATCGACACGCTGGCCCGCTTTGCGTCAGCCGACAGCATCGTCTACCAGAATTGCGATGACCCGCTGGATTCGCACTACGCCGAACTGCAGGCCATGGGCGCGGAACTGGCCGCGCTGCGTACTGCCGATGGCAACCCGTACCGCCTGTTCCCGCTGCCGTGGCCGCAGCCGGTGCTCGATGAGGGCCGCCGCCTGGCCGCTTCCTACGCAAACTTCCTGATCATCAACGGTGCGGTACTGATGCCGGCGTATGGCGATGCGGCCGATCAGGCCGCACGCGACGTATTGGCGCAGGCCTTCCCCGGTCGCGAGATCGTGCAGGTCCCCTGCCGCTCGCTGATCTGGCAGAACGGCAGCCTGCACTGCATCACCATGCAATTGCCGGCCGGCCTGCTGGCCAGCTGATCCGCCACCTCCTGCGCCGCCACAGCGCTACCGCCTGAGGCGGCGCGTGTTCAGCCGCCGCGGACAATCCGCCGTGGCTTCCGCGCTACCATGCGCCCTCCCCTTGCAGGACCTGTAATCGGATGAGCTCCCGTCACACCCTTTCCGTCGCCCTGATCCAGGAACGCAACCACGGCGATGCCGCCGCCAATCTGGACGTGATCGAGGCCCGCGTGGCCGAGGCCGCCGCGCAGGGCGCGAAGCTGGTGCTGCTGCAGGAGCTGCACAACGGCCCCTATTTCTGCCAGCACGAGTCGGTGGATGAATTCGATCTGGCCGAGCCGATTCCCGGCCCCAGCACCGAGCGTTTGGCCGCGATCGCGAAAAAGTACGGCGTCGTGCTCGTCGGCTCGCTGTTCGAACGCCGCGCCGCCGGCCTGTACCACAACACCGCGGTGGTCTTCGAAAAAGACGGCACCTTGCTGGGCAAGTACCGCAAGATGCACATCCCCGATGACCCGGGCTTCTACGAGAAGTTCTACTTCACCCCGGGCGACCTCGGCTTCACCCCGATCGACACCTCCGTCGGCCGCCTCGGCGTGCTGGTGTGCTGGGACCAGTGGTATCCGGAAGCGGCGCGCCTGATGGCACTGGCGGGCGCCGAGCTGCTGCTCTACCCGACCGCGATCGGCTGGGATCCGGAGGATGTGCAGGACGAGAAGAACCGCCAGCGCGACGCCTGGGTGCTGAGCCATCGCGGCCATGCCGTGGCCAATGGCGTGCCGGTGCTGAGCTGCAATCGCGTCGGTCACGAAACCTCGCCGCTGGGGGCCTCGGGCATCGACTTCTGGGGCAACAGCCACGTCCTCGGCCCGCAGGGTGAATTCCTCGCCGAGGCCGGTGGTGAGCCGACCATCTTGGTGTGCGATATCGACCTGCAGCGCAGCGAACACGTGCGCCGCATCTGGCCGTTCCTGCGCGATCGCCGTATCGATGCCTACGGTGATCTGCTCAAGCGCTACATCGACTGACACCCGCAGGCCCTCCGTGACCCTCCAGCTGCGCCCGGCCACACCCGCCGACATTCCCGCCATCACCGCCATCTATGCGGTCGAGGTGCGGGAACTGGTCAACACCTACGAATACGAGGTGCCCAGCGAAGCGGAAATGGCGCAGCGCATGGCCGACATCACCGGACGCGGCTTTCCCTACCTCGTCGCGATCATCGACGGCGAGGTGGGCGGCTATGCCTACGCCAACAGTTACCGCGCCCGCATCGCCTACCAGTGGACGGTGGAGAACTCGGTGTACGTGGATGCCCGCTACCAGGGTCGCGGCATCGGCAGCGCGTTGATGCAGGCGCTGATCGACGACTGTACCGCGCGCGGTTTCCGGCAGATGGTCGCGGTGATCGGCGAGCCCACCAACACCGCCTCCATCAAGCTGCACGAGCGTTTCGGCTTCGAGCTGGTCGGCGTGTTCCGCGGGCTCGGCCGCAAGCACGGCCGCTGGCTGGATACCGTGCAGATGCAGCGTGCACTCGGCGATGGCGCCAACACGCCACCCAACAATGAATGAAGCAATGACCGACAACTTTTTTGACGCCGACAGCGACCTGCTCGCCGGCCAGCCGGTGCGCATCGTCGAACGCGACGGCGTGCGCTACACCTTGCTGGGTACCGCACACGTGTCGCTGGCCAGCGTGCAGGCCGTGGAACAGGCCATCGGCAGCGGCCGGTTCGATGCGGTCGCCGTGGAGCTGGACCCGCAGCGCCTGCAGGCACTGACCAATCCCGATTCGCTCGCGCAGCTGGATCTGATCGACGTCATTCGCAAGGGCCGCGTGGCGCTGTTTGCCGCCAACCTGGCCCTGGCCGCCTACCAGCGCCGCCTGGCCGAGCAGCTGGGCATCGAGCCCGGTGCCGAGCTGAAACGTGCGGTACAGCTGGCCAAGGAACGCGACCTGCCAGTGCACCTGATCGACCGTGATGTCGGCCTGACCTTCCGTCGTGCATCGCAACGCCTGGGCTTCTTGGGCAAGATCAAGCTGGTGATGGGGCTGGGCGCCGGGCTGTTCTCGTCGGAGGATGTGGGCGAAGAGGAAATCGAGAAGCTCAAGCAGGGCGACATGCTGGAATCGAGCTTCGGCGAGTTCGCCAGCGAGAGCCCGGCGCTGTATGAAGCCATCATCGGCGAGCGCGACCGCTACATGGCCACGCGCCTGCGCGAGGAGTATCACAGCGAACAGCGCAATGTGCTGGCGGTGGTTGGCGCCGGACACCTGGCCGGACTTGCCCGCTACCTGGAGACCGATACCGAAGCCCCGGCGACGCTGCGCGAGCAGCTCGAAGCCGTGCCGAAGAAGCGCAATATCCCGTGGATCACCCTGACCATCCTGGCGGTGGTGCTGGCCGGGATCGGCATCGGCTTCTGGCGCGGCGGCCTGGACATGGGCGCGCACATGCTGGCGATCTGGGCGCTGTACACCGGTGGTCTGGCCGGCCTGGGTGCGTTGCTGGCCCGCAGCCATCCGCTGAGCATCCTCACCGCGATCGCCGTGGCGCCGTTCAAGCCGTTCCGGCTGAGCATTCCCACCGGCGCCTTTGCCGCGATGGTGGAAACCCGCCTACGCAAACCGGCCTATCTCGATTTCCTGCAACTGCGTGACGATGCGCAGACTCTCAAGGGCTGGTACCGCAATCGTGTCACCCGCATCGTACTGACCTTCATGCTGACCAATCTGGGCAGCATGCTGGGACTGTGGCTGACCGGCTTCACCGTCTACGGCAAGCTCGCCAGCTGAGCTGACCGCTTCACCCTTGAAAAAAGCCCGCATCGCTGCGGGCTTTTTTCTTTCAGCGGGTGCGACGCCGATCAGCTTTCCAGCACCGGGCCGTCCACCGGCAAGCCGCGTGCGCGTCGTACCAGCGCGCCGTGCCCATACGCAGGTCATCGAGAATGGCGTAGATGGTGGGCAGGAACAGCAGGCTGACCACCGTGGAGAAAGCCAGGCCACCGGCAATGGCGCGCGCCATCGGGTGATACGGCGGCATGCCATCGGCGGTTTCGGTATTCAAGGCGATCGGGATCATCGCCAGGATCGCCGTGCCCATGGTCATCATGATCGGCCGCAACCGCTCGCGGCTTCCCTCCACCAGCGCATCGGTGCGGGCCATGCCACGCCGCCGCAGATTGTTGATGTGCTCGATCATCACAATGCCGTTGTTCACCACCACGCCCATCAACACCAGGATGCCGATCACCGCCATGATGTTCATCTCGGTACCGGTCAGCCAGAACAGCCAGTACACGCCGAAGATCGAGAACAGCACGCAGGACATGATCGCCGCCGGAAACAGCAGCGACTCGAACACCGCGGCCATGATCACCAGCATGAGGATCAGCGCGATGAAGATGCTGTTCACCATCTGCTGCATGCCATCGAAGTTGATGTTGAAGCCGCCGCCAGCGAAGGTGTAGCCGTAGCCCGGTGGGAACTGCACGCCGTCCAGGGTGGCTTCCACCGACTTGCGCGCCGCATCCATCGCCACGTCCTTGGCCAGCCCGGCCTCCACCCGCAGCATGGTCTGCCGGTTCAGGCGCTGGATCGAATTGGCCGCCGGATTGACGTCGACATCGACCATCGCCAGCAGCGGCACTTCCGCGCCGCTGGAGGTGCGCACCATGAACGAGGAAAGATCCTCGATGCCGTAGCTCTCCGAACCGGCGAAGCGCACGTTGACCGGAATCTCCACATCATCGCGATGGAAGTCGCGCAGCGAGGAGCCACGCAACGCCATACCCACGAACTGCGCCACCTGCTGTGCGCTGAAGCCGTAGGCGGCTGCACGCTCCCGGTCCACGCGCACCGCCAGTTCGGCATTGGCATCGCCGGTATCCACGCGTACGTCGCGCAGCTTCGGATCACGCGCCAGCATCGGCACGATATCGTCGGCCAGCTCCCGCAGGGTCTGGGTCGAATCACCGACCAGGCTGAAGCGGATGCCCTGGCCTTCGCTGCCCTGCCCGCCCGGCCAGCCGATGCCGATCTTCGCCCGCGCCGACTGCGGCAGCCCCTTGCGCACCTCCTCCTCGATCTTCTTGCTCAGCTCGGCATCATCGATGTCCAGGAACAGGCGGGTCTGCGCCCAGCCCTGTTCGCTGTAGCGGCTGTAGACGCGCTTGATATGGAAATCCTTGCGATGGGCGTTGACGAAATCCTCCACCCGCGCCACTTCCTTGCCCATCTCCTCCTTGGAGTAGGAGCCCTTCCACTGGTAGAAGATGTTGATCTCGTCCGGATCGCTTTCATCGCCACCGCCCTGGGTGTGGGTCATCGGCCATACGCTGACCAGCGAGATGAACAGGATGCCGGCCACACTCCAGCCACGGTGCAGCAGCGTCCAACGCAGCGCCTTCGCATAGCGGTCCTGCAGACGACTGATGAAGGGCGATTTCACCGCCGGCGGCGTCTTCATCCGTGCCGAGAGCATCGGGATCAGGCTCACCGCCACCAGCCACGAGGCCAGCAGCGACACGGAAATGGTCACCGCCAGCTGCGACAGGTAGATGGTGATGATGTTCTTCTCGCCGAACATCATCGGCAGGAACACCACGCAGTGGCACAACGTGCCGGCGGACAGGGCAATCGCCACGTGCCGGGTACCGACAATGGAGCCATCGCCGGCTGGTCGGGAAATTTCTCCCGCTCCTGGTAGATGCTTTCCACCACCACCACCGCGTTGTCCACCAGCATGCCGACCGCCAGCAGCAGGCCCATCATCGAGATGATGTTCAAGGTGATGCCGGTGAAGTACATGAAGCCCAACGTCATGATGAAACAGATCGGAATGGCCATCGATACCATCAGCGTCGAGGGCCAGTGGCGCAGGAACGCGTACAGCACGATCACCGACAGCAGCAGACCGATCGCACCGGCCTCTGCCAGCTTCAGCAGCGAGGTGGTCACCGCCTGGCCCTGGTCGTCGGCGATCTCGATATCGATCCCGCGCATCGCCGGATCGTTTTCCAGCACCTTGATCTCGGCCCGCACAGCGCGCGAGAGATCCACCAGATTGGCCGAACGCTCCTTGTAGATGTCCACACCCACACTGGGCCGGCCTTCCATCTGCCGCACATAGTTCATGCGCTGCGGCTGGAAGCTGACTTCGGCGATATCGGACAGACGGGTGCCGCGATTGTTGATGCGCAGGTCACGCAAGGCCTGCAACTCCAGAAGCTCGCCGCGCGGCTGCACGCGCAGGCGACGGCCGGCCTCGTTGATCTGGCCGGCCGAAACCGAGAAATTGGCCGCCTGCAACTGCTGCACCAGCTCGTTCAGGGCGACGCCATGCGCGCTGAGGCGATCCTTGTCCAGCGCGACCAGTACTTCCTGCTTGGCGACGCCTTCGACCTCGATGCGGGCCACGCCTGGCAGGCGCTCCAGCCGCTGCTTGATGCTGCGTTCGATCAGATCGACGCGCGCGGTCAGATCCTCCTCGCTGTTCAGACGCAGGCTCATCGCCTCGCGGTCGCTGGTGCTCCAGCGCTGCACGTAATAGCGGCGGAAATCGTCCGGCAGCTGGTCGCGGATCGCGTCGATGCGCTCGCGGGCCTCGGAAGCGGCCATGGCGATATCCCGGCCCCAGTCACTGAACTCGACCTGGATCGTGCCGCCTTCGGCATTGGCGCGCGAGTTCATCGACTTGATACCGGGCATCGTGGCAATGGCCTCTTCCACCGGCCGCAGCACGTTGCGCTCCACTTCTTCCGGCGTGGATCCGGGGTACGGCAATGACACGAAGAAGAAGGGAATCGTCGCTTCCGGTTCGGCCTCCAGCGGCAGTTTGAATGCGGCGATCAGGCCGATCGCCACCATCGAGACAAACAGCATGATGGTGGTGACGGGGCGGCGGATGGACAGCTCGGTGATGTTCATCCGGGTCAGTCCTTCGCCGCGCCGTCGAGGGCGTCCTGCTCGCGTGCCAGCACCTGCACCGCCTGTGCGGCCACCTGCCGGGCACGCAGGCCGCGCTCGGCGTAGTACTCGTCCGGCTTGCGGTCCAGCAGGTCATAGACCACCGGGATCACCAGCAAGGTCAGCAGTGTGGAGACCAGCAGGCCGCCGATGACGGTGATCGCCATCGGCGAACGCACCTCGGCACCTTCACCGACAGCCAGGGCCAGCGGCAGGAAGCCGAACACCGCACACAAGGTGGTCATCATGATCGGACGCAGACGCGAGCGTGCGCCTTCCACCAGCGCCTGTCGTTTGGCCACGCCTTCCTCGCGCAGCTGGTTGACCTTGTCGATCAGGATGATCGCGTTCTTCACCACCAGCCCGACCAGCAGGATCAGACCGATGAACACCACCACCGAAACGGGCGAGCGCGACAGCAGCAGCGCGCCCACCGCACCGACCAGCGCCAGCGGAATGGTGAACAGGATGACGAACGGATGCAGCAGTGATTCGAACTGCGAGGCCATCACCAGATACACCAGGAACACCGCCAGACCGAAGGCGAACAGCAGCGAACGGATCGACTCGCCCAGCTCCTGGCCCTGGCCACCGATATGCATGCCCACATCGGTACCGAGCGGATTCTGCGCCACCAGGCTCTGCACCTCGGTGATCGCCTTGCCCAGATCGATATCACGCAGGTTGGCCGAGACAATGGCCACGCGGCGCTGATCGGCGCGATGGATTTCGCTGGGGCCAGTGGTGGAAACCACTTCGGCCACCGAACCCAGCTCGACCGGCTTGGAACCGCTGGGATGCACGATCAGCCGGCGGATATCCTCCACCGAGGAACGCTCCGATTCCTGCACGCGCACCAGCACGTCGATCTTGCGGTCGCGGAAGCTGTAGCGGGTGGCCACATTGCCGCGCACCTTGTTCACCACCGCATCGGCGATCTGCCGTGTGGTCAGGCCCAGCGCCGCGGCGCGCTCCTGGTCGAACACGATCTGGATTTCCGGAAAGCCCTGCTCCACCGTCGATTTGACGTCGGCATAGTGCGCATTGCCGCGCAGCAGGTCGGCCAGGCGGTTGCCCGCCACACGGATGTCCTCGAGGTTGTTGCCTTCGATCTCGATCTCCAGCGGCGGCGACAACGCGAACAGCTCCGGACGGGCGAAGTCGACCTGCGCGGCCGGCCAGGCCTTCATCGTCTGCCGCAGCTTTTCAGTCAGCTCCGGCTCGCGCGAGGTGTCGCTCATCACCACCGACAGCTTGCCGATGTTCTCGCCGCTTTCGGTCGGGCTGGCATCCAGCCGGGTGCCGGTGCCGGAAACGCCATACAGCAGGCGCACGCCTTCTTCGTTGGCATGCGTGCGCTGCACCTCGCGCACCAGCGCATCGGTCTGCGCCAGCGGCGTGCCCGGCGGCAGCTTGGCGGTCATCTCGAAACGGTCCTGGGCCAGCTGTGGCAGCAGGTCCACCCCCAGCAATGGCAGCGCGGCCAGGGTCAGGCCGAAGGCCAGCGTTGCAAAGCCCAGCACCGGCCACGGCCGCTTCAACGCCGCCGGCAATGCCTTCAGGTAGGCGGCTTCGGCACGGCCGTAGGGCGCCATCGCCAGATCGCTGGCCTTGCGCATCACCGGGCCCACCACCGCCGAGATGCCGCGGAAGACCCGCACCACCGACCAGACCAGCGCCAGGAAACCGTAGCGGATCAGCGCGCCGATACCACGGCCGGTGTAGGCCATCGGCTTCTGCCAACGGCTGGCCGGACGCCACGGCTGTTGCGGATCCTCGGCCGGAAACTCCAGCGGCGGACGGCCCTTGAGCGCGCTCAGCATCGGGATCAGCGTCATCGACACCACCAGCGACACCGCGATGGCGATGGACACCGTCAGCGCCTGGTCGCGGAACAGCTGGCCGGCGATACCTTCGACGAACACCAGCGGCAGGAACACCGCGATGGTGGTGAGCGTGGAGGCCACCACCGCCATGAATACCTCGCGGGTGCCCTTGATCGCCGCTTCCAGCACGCCCATGCCGCGCTCGCGCGCCTTGGCGATGGATTCGAGCACCACGATCGAGTCATCCACCACCAGACCGGTGGCCAGCGCCAGCCCCCCCAGCGACATCACGTTCAAACTCAGGCCCAGCTGGCCCATGAAGAAGAACGTGGCGATGATCGAGATCGGCAATGACAGCGAAATGACGAAAGTGCTCCAGCCATCGCGCAGGAACAGGAAAATGATCAGGATCGACAGCAGGCCTCCGATCACCGCATCGATCTTGACGTCCTTGATGGCGTGGCGGATGAAGACCGACTGGTCCTCCACCTGTGTCAGCTCGATGTCCTTGGGCAGCTGCTTGCGGATGGCTTCCAGCCGGGTTTCCAGGGCATCGGCGGTGGACACCGTATTGGCATCGCCTTCCTTGTAGATGGCCAGCTCCACGGCCTCACGGCCGCCGCTGCGGATCACCGCCTCGCGTTCCTTGTAGCCCTGGTAGACGTTGGCCACATCCTTCAATCGCACCGTGGCCACACCGCCACCGTTGCCGTCATTGCGCATCGCGGCGATCACATTGGGATCGCGACTGCCGAGAATGGCCATCATCAACTGCCGGTTCTCCCCGGCCGCCGCCGCTCCGCCGGAACCCCCGGTGGTGGTCAGCAGCATCTCGCGCATCTGCTCGACCGTGGCGAACTGGTTCACGGTACGCACCAGATAGCGCTGCGAGCCCTCCTCCAGGCGACCGCCCGAGAGATTCACGTTCTCCTGCTGCAGGCGCTGGATCACCGTATCCAGCGACAGGCCGAGCTGAGCCAGCTTGCGCTGGTCGATCTCCACCTGGATTTCGTCTTCCAGACCGCCGCCGACCTTGACCGCGGCCACACCGCTGACCGGTTCGAGCTTGCGCTTGAGATCCTCGTCGGCATAGCGGCGCAGCTCCATCAGCCGGCGCACCGCATCGGCCTCGCTGCCGGCTTCCTGCCTGGACGACAGCGCCAAGCGCATGATCGGCTGGGTCGACGGATTGAAGCGCAGCAGCACCGGCGGCTTGGCCTCCAGCGGCAGCTGCAGCGTCTCCATCTTGTCGCGCACGTCCAGACCGGCCTGCTGCATGTCCGTGCCCCAGGCGAACTCGAGCACCACATCGCTCTGCCCGGTGCGCGAGATCGATTTGAGCTTGCGCAGGCCCTTGACGATGCCCAGCGCCTCTTCGGCCGGTTGCGAGATCAGCGTTTCGATTTCCGCCGGCGCCGCACCTTCGTAATCGGTACGCACGGTCAGCGTGGGATAGCTCAGGTCCGGCAGCAATTCGACCTTCAGGCTCTGCAGCGAGATCAGGCCGAACAGCACCAGGGTCAGCGTCATCATCGCGATGGTGACGCGCCGGCGCGTGGCGAACTCGATCAGATCGAAGCCGCCGCCGGGGGCCGATGGAGCAGGGCCACTCATTGCTTGGACGCCTGTGCGGCCGGTGCCTTGGCGGCGACTTCGGCCGGCTTGTCCTTGCCGATCACCTGCACCGCACTGCCTTCGCGCAAGGCCGCCTTGCCGGCGATCACCACTTCATCGCCCGGCTTCAGCCCTTCACGCACTTCGATCCAGCCCGCATCGTCGTAGCCCAGCTTGAGCGTGGTGCGCAGGGCCTTGCCATCGCGCACCACGTACACCGCCGGCTGTCCGCCGTCTTCCAGCAGCGCATTGCGTGGTACCACGAGCGCATCGGCGCGCTGGTCATAGTTGATGCTCAGCCGGCCGAACATACCCGGCTGCAGGTCGGGCTCGCCGGAGAACGTGGTGACCACACGGAACGTGCCGGTACCGGTATCGACCACCGGCGACACCCGGTCCACCGTGCCGGTGAAGCTGCGTCCGGGCAATGCATCGGCCGCCAGTTCCACCACCTGGCCCGGCTTGAGCTTGGCGATTTCGCGCTCGGGCACATTGAGCGTGGCTTCCAGCTGTCCGGTATCGACGATGCGGAAAATCGGCGAGTTGATCTGCACGAAGTTGCCCGGCTTGATATCGCGCGAGGCGATCACACCGGAGATCGGCGCCACTACCGTGGTGTAGGAAAGCTCCAGCGTCGCCATGCGGTACTGGGCACGGGCGTTCTCCAGATCAAAACGCAACTGGTCGACATCGGCGGCACTGACCAGCTGCTGCTCCACCAGCCTCTGCGCGCGGTGATAGCTGTTTTCCAGCTTGCGCATCTGCGCCTCGCTTTGCGCCACCGCCAGGCGCGCGCGGTCCGGATCCAGCCGCACCAGCGGCTGCCCGGCACGGACCGTCTGGCCCTCTTCGACCATCACCGCCAGCGCCACGCCGGAGGTCTTGGCCACCACCTGCGATTCGGCACGCGCATCCAGCGCGGCCGTACCGGTATAGCTGGCGGCGATCGCACGGTTGGTCGCCCTGGCCACTTCCACCGGCACCGCATCGATGGCCTTCTGTTCCTCGGGCGTCTTGGCCTGGGCCTCCTCGCCTCCGGCTTTGCATCCTCCCAGCAGCAGGGCCGAAGAGATCAGAAGTGCGGCGGCGCAGGTTCCGGTGCGGCCGTACAGAGTAGAAAGTCGCGACATCGTCTTGTCCCAGGGATGCGTAGGCAGGTGTTGTAGATAAGTATTGCACCACCCCACAGTCACACCATGCCCCGAAAGTCATGGATCGGTGAGGAGCACGCAGTATGGGCTGACGCGCCGCAGCATCAACCACAGGTTCCGATCGCATAAATACGCGGGCTATACTCGGCCCGTTCCGTGTCCCCACGGCGGAACCCCAGCCCCGCTCACCGGACAAGGAAACCATGCGCCCGCAGCCGCTCGCCGCTTGTTTCGCTCTGGCTTTCGCCCTGACCTTCGGGGCCGCCCAAGCTGATCCGTCGTCTGACGCACCCGCCGTCCCTACCACGCCGGCACCGGCCGTAACCGGCAACGTGGAGGCCGGCAGAACCCTCGCCTACACCTGCCAGGGCTGCCATGGCCTGACCGGCTACAAGAACGCCTACCCCAGCTATCGCGTGCCCAAGATCGGCGGGCAGTCTTCGGCCTACCTGACCCAGGCGCTGATGGAATACCGGCAAGGCAAGCGCAAGCACCCGACGATGCAGGCGCAGTCGATGAGTTTCAGCGCGCAGGAAATCGCCGACCTGTCCGCCTATCTGTCCACCCTCAAATAAGCGCCGACCATGACGAAAGCCACGCACGCAATCCGCCTGTCCATCGCCCTGTTCGCCGCCGTTGCCATGGCTGCGTGTTCGCAGTCCGAGGTGGAATCGACCGGAAAGTCCGCCGCCGACCCCGGCCATGCCAGCGGCGAGCACAACTCCCGCTCCTCGGCCGGACTGCCCCAGGGCCGCATCGCCGCCGGCGAGCAGCTGGCCGCGGCCAAAGGCAAGGCCACCGGGCAGAGCTGCATCGACTGCCATGGGGCCGATGGCAACGCTCCGATCGACCCGACCTATCCCAAACTGGGCGGCCAGTACGGCGACTACCTCGCCCATGCACTGCAGACGTACCGCGGCGGTACCCGTGATCACATGCTGATGACCCCCCAGGCCAAAGACCTGAGCGATCAGGACATCGCCGATCTGGCGGCCTACTTCGGCTCGCGCCCGAGCCAGCTGCGCGACCTGCACGGGGTCGACTGATCCACCCTGCATTTGGGTTTCCAAAGCCGCCGGGAAGGCGGCTTTGTTCTGTCAGCCCACCCGCAAACGCCCTCGGGCATAGCTGCCGGTGGATATGCCGTTTTTCCGATGCCTGATCTGCGCAGAGAACTTCCCCGTTATCGTCGCCGCAGAGACCGCCGCCATCGGCTTCCATGCAACGCGTTTCATCGCGGCCGCGACCACCGGTGCGGCCATGGTGATCGCATTGGAACGATTGCGTCAGGAAGAAGCGCTTGAGATTCCTGCCAGGCTCCGCACCGAAGATGCACGGGGCTTCTTCGAGCAGATGGTTGAAGGCGGCCCCACTACCGCACGCCCGCCAGACAGCGGTTTCACTTCTTTCATCATGGGCAGCTGACCAGCAACACACCCGAAACCAGCGCCACTGACACGCATCAGCGGCTGCCGTTGTCTTCCTGCAATTCCTTCTTGAACGGGATATCCGGCGGCGGCCGTGCCTCGGCCGGCTGCTCCTGCATGTTCGGATCGGTCAGGCCGCAGCCGCCGCCGAACTGCAGCAGCGACACCACGCAGGAAATCCTGCTGCTGGAGCCGGGAATCGGAATCTCGATGCTCTTGATGCCCTTGCGCACCCACTCGGCCAGCAGCGACTCGCTGGGCACCCAGTACTTGTCGAGCGAGGTCGGTGTGTAGTCGTACGGCGGGCGCTTGAGCCAGGTGCCGGACTTGGCAATGCGCTCACGGCTCCAGCTGTCCGACTCGCCTCCCGGCGCACCGCGCGGGGAATCCTGGGCCTGCCCTTCGCTGCCAGCCAGTCGCACCGAGCCATCGGCGTTGAACAGCCCCTCGCCCTGGTCCGCCCGCCCGCCAGCATCGCCCGCCATCGGCCGCTGTGA